>CAYSSQ010000021.1:0-19317 GCA_964433825.1 uncultured Prochlorococcus sp.
GGCTCAGGTATATCAGCTACTGCTACTTCAGTAGTTAGAATCATTGAGGCAATTGATACAGCATCTTCTAAGGATAGTCGCAACACTTTTGAAGGATCTAATATACCTGATTTATTTAAATCTTCATAATTACCAGTATTGACATTAAATCCCTTTTTTAGTCTTTTTATATCTGCAGCGACCACTTCTCCATTAAAACCCCCGTTCTTTGCAATTTGTTTTGCAGGCTCTTCAAGGGATTTTGAAACTATTTGTACTCCAGTTTTTTGATCCCTTGATAAAGTTTCAATCATATTTTCAATTTCTTGTGAAAGTTCAATTAATGTTTGACCTCCACCGGGTACTACACCTTCTTCGATAGCAGCTTTAGTAGCATTTAGAGAATCTTCAATTCTTAACTTTTTATACTTCATTTCAGTCTCAGTAGCAGCTCCTACTTTTATTAGAGCAACACCTCCTGAAAGTTTTGCTATTCGTTCAGTTATCTTATCTTTATCATATTCTGAATCTGTAATTTCAATTTCTTTTTTTAATTTTTCGACTCTCTCTTTAACTAAATCTTTTGTGTCTTCAAATGCAACAATGGTTGTTTTATCTTTTGAAATAGTTATTTTTTTTGCTTTGCCAAGATCATTAGTAGTTGCGTCCTCTAAATTCATAGATTTATCCTCACTTATTAAAGTACCGCCTGTAAGGATAGCGATATCTTCAAGAGCTGCTTTCCTTCTCTCCCCAAAAGAGGGTGCTCTTACTGAAGCAACATTTAAAACTCCAGCGTTTTTATTTAGGACTAGAGTAGTAAGGGCTTCGCCTTCGATATCTTCAGCTAAGATGAGGAAAGGAGAAGCAGATTTCTGAATTTCTTCAAGAATTGGAACTAAATTATTTAAATTAGAAATTTTCTGATCAGTTATTAATATCTTAGGATTTTCTAATTCGCAAACCTGTCTGTCTTGATCGGTTATAAAGTATGGGGAGCTGTATCCTCTATCAAATGACATCCCTTTTGTTATCTCTAACTCAGTATCAAGAGATTGAGATTCCTCCACAGAAATAACTCCATCAGAAGAAACTATATCAAGAGCATTTGTGATTATTGAGCCGATTTCTTCATCTCCACCAGCACTAACAGTTGCAACTTTTTTAATATCTGATCCCTTAACTTGAATGCTCTTATCTCTTAAAATTTGTAAGGAATGTTTTAGAGCAATATTCATACCTTTTTTAATTTCAATAGGACTTGCTCCCGCAGCAATATTTTTTAAACCTTGTTGAACCATAGCTTGAGCAAGAACTGTAGCAGTTGTTGTACCATCTCCTGCTTTTTCTTTGGTTTTAGAGGCAACTTGTTCAATTAACTTAGCTCCAAGATTTTCAAATCTATTTTCTATTTCAATTTCTTTGGCAACAGTTGATCCATCTCTAACAACATCAGGAACTCCAAATTGTTTCTCAATGACGACATTTTTTGCTTTTGGGCCAAGTGTTACTTTAACTGCATTAGCAACAGTATTGACTCCCTTTTCTAAATTCTCCCTTGAATCATCAGAAAAACTTAATTGTTTTGCCATGTTTTATTAATTACTTAACTTATTCTAATTTCCCACAAACAAGTTGTCTAAAACATTTTGATTAAGTGGGGAAAGCCGAATTTGTTCCAATTTATTAATACACATTTTAATAAATAAATAGTATCTTAGGTATATGGAAGATACTGGAAATTTAGTATTTAATTTAACAGCAACATTAGCAGTAGCAATGACATTAGTATATTTTCCACTAAGGATCTTTTTGACTTTAACAGCTAGAAGTAGAAGACTAAAGCTTTTGCAAAAAATAAGACGTTTACGGGATGAGTTGGGGCAACCTTATAAAAGGAATTGATTTACATATTCATCCCTCCATCAATACTTATCGTCTGGCCCGTAATATATTCGCCGGCAGCACTACTTACTAGAAAATTCACTAAATTAGCTATTTGATCAGTTTTGCCAAGTTGCCTAAGTGGTATTAATTTTAAAATCTCTTCGTTATTTAGTCCTTTAGTCATCTCTGTTTCAATAAATCCAGGAGCTACAGCGTTTACTTTTATATCTCTTGAAGCAAACTCTTTTGCACATGTTTTAGTAAAACCTATAACTCCAGCTTTAGCTGCGGAATAATTAGCCTGTCCTGGATTCCCAATTATCCCTACAATTGAAGTTATATTAATAATTTTTCCACTTCTCTTCTTGAGCATAAATTTTGAAACATATTTTGTACAAAGATAAACCCCTTTTAAATTTGTATCTATAACCTCTTCCCATTGAGAAGATTTCATTCTCATTAACAAACCATCTCTAGTAATGCCAGCATTATTTATAAGAATATCTATCGAACCTATTTCTTTTGTGATTTGCGAAATTGAATTATTTACAGACTCTTCATCAGAAACATCAAACTTTAGTTTATGTGCTTTACTCCCATAATTTTTGATCTTCTCAACAACCTCATTTGCTTTCTCCTCTGAAGATGAGTAATTAACTATAACTTCTGCACCTGATTTCCCAAGTGATAAAGCTATTGCTTTCCCAATACCTCTGCTTGCGCCAGTAACCAAAGCAATTTTTCCTGAAAGAGCATTCTCTTTTGTCATTTTCATTTTCTTATAATCTAAAATCGTAGTACTATTTGTGTAAAGAAAGGAATTTTATTTATAATTATCTAGAAATAGTTGGTTTTAATTTTGCACTTACTTATTCCTGCCGCTGGAAGTGGAAGAAGAATGAAAGCTGGAAAAAATAAGTTACTTATTAACTTACAAGGGGAATCTCTATTGTATTGGACCTTAAAATCAGTTTTTCAGTCTAAAGAAATAAAGTGGGTAGGTATTATTGGTCAACCGAACGATAAAGATCAAATCATGAATTCAATAAAACAATTTTCTAATAAGGTAAGTTGGATTAATGGTGGTAAAACAAGGCAAGAATCTGTATGGAATGGCTTAAAAAATCTTCCTTCAAATGCTTCTAAGGTATTGATACATGATGGGGCAAGATGTTTAATAAAATCGAATTTAATAGATAAATGTGCTATCGAACTAAACAATGTTGATTCGGTTGTATTAGCTGTAAAGGTTACCGATACTATAAAAATTGTTAATGAAAATAATTATATTGAAAGTACTCCTGATAGAGCTAATTTGTGGGCTGCTCAAACTCCTCAAGGCTTCTCAGTAAATAAACTAAAAGAGGCTCATCAGAAAGCAATTAAAAATAAATGGACGGTTACAGATGATGCATCTTTATTTGAGATGCTGAATTGGCCAGTAAAAATTATTGAGGGTAATGCTTTGAATATAAAAATTACTTCTCCATTAGATTTAAAAATTGCAAATCTATTTTTAAATAATTATTGATTTAGTGGAATTTATAGAAAGAGTTCCATTATTTCCATTCAAAGAAGCCTTGAATCCTATCGGTACACATGCATTTCCAGATGAATGGCCAATGGGAAGATTAGTTATTATTGGAATATTAAAGTCTTTAAATCTTTCATAAATAAGATTTTCTAATGCCTTATCAACATTTTCTTCTTCTCCGTCATTAAAAAAATTTCCAAATCCTAGACCCACTATTCCCTTTAATTTATTTGATAATTTCAGATAAGTAAACATTCTATCAATTTTATAAATTTCCTCATTTATATCCTCAAAAATCAGAATTTTGCCTCTTAAATCTGGTAAGTGAGCGGTTCCTATTAGATATGTAAAGATTGTTAAATTTGAAACAATAATTTCACCAACTCCGATTCCTTTTTTTAAAGGTTTACCTATTAGATCATCAACATACCCATCGAAAAGAAAAGTTCTTAGCCTATTAATACTCCAAGTTGGTTCTCTAGAAAGTGTGGTAAGCATTGGACCATGAATGGAACCTAAATTCCCCTGAGAATATTTTGATAATAATAATGTTGATGTGTCCGAGAATCCCATCATCCATCCTTTCCCCCAAGTAAGTTTCCTCTCTAGTAACCTCGCAGAGCCCCATCCTCCCTTAGCAAAAATTATTAACTTACTGTCCTGAATATTTTTTAACTCTAAAAATCTTATTTGATCATTACCTGCAAAAGAATTATATTTTCTTGATAGGATATTATTCTGATTAATTATCAGACCCCATTTTTCTATTATTTGAATTCCAGAAATAAAATCTTTTTCATTGTCTATCAATGAACTTGGAGCTGCGATTTCTACGATGTCACCTTTCTTTAATTTGTTCAAAAGCATGTTAGTTTACTTCGATAAAATTATTCCTAATAAGATCAAACAACCATAAATCACTTGATTGTTAAAGTGTTTTCCTACTCGTATTATTAATTCACTTTTAGTTTTGTATAGGTTTATAACATCTCTTTGCATGAGAAATGTCACAATAATAATAACTGGCCAAATAATAAAACTTAGATTATTTAAAAAAGCACAAATTGATAATGAAAAACCGGTAAATAAATAGCATATTTGGATCACAACTTTTGTATTTGATTTTAAATTTATAGCAGAACTATTAATTCCTAATTTAATGTCATATTTTTTATCTGCTAAAGCATAAGCAGTATCAAAACCAAATGTCCAAAAGATTGTCGCAAGCCAACAAAAAAATAGAACAAAACTATTTAAGTTACCTTCTTGTGCCGCCCATGGGATTAAGACAGCAAAACCCCAGCAAAGAGAAAGTATTAACTGCGGAAACTTAAACCACCTTTTGGCGGATGGATAAATAAGGATAAATGGCAGAGCGATAAAAGCTAGTAGAATAGCAAGTAACCTACCTTTTTCAGGTAATGATAAAGTTAAAAGGAAGCTTAAGATAATAAATATTATTAGAAAAAAATATGCTGCGTTTAAGCTTAACCTTTTTGATGCGAGCGGCCTATTGATAGTTCTTACTACCTTGTTATCTATGTCTTTATCCCAAATATCATTAGCAATACATCCAAAACCACTTACTAATAATCCTCCGATAAATATTTTAAAAACTAAGGACAACCTTAGATCTGCACTTGGTGTGAGCCACAAACTCCAGCCTGCTGGGATTAATAAAATTAATCTCCCTGAAGGTTTATTCCACCTAAGTAGCTCAAAAATTACATTCATATAAGTTTTTTAATAAGAGAATTTTTATTTCATAATTTTAAATAATCTAACTACAAAGCTCAATAGTTAAATAATTCAGAATCAAACCTAAGTATATTGTTTAATGTTATTTATATCTTTTGAGATTAATTTTTAAGGATATGGAAAATAAATCCAAAAATTTTAATAAAAAAGATATCTTTGTTGCTTCTATTGATATAGGAACAAATTCCACTCATCTTTTAATAGCTCAGGTGGATTCAGATTTAAAATCCTTCACTATCAAATTTACAGAAAAATCTACAACTAGGCTTGGAGAACGTGATGAAGAAGGTAATCTTACAGGAGATTCAATTAATAGGGTTTTAGAGACTCTTAAAAGATTTAAAGAATACTGTCATAGTTATGGTGTTGAGAAAATTTTAGCTGCTGCTACAAGTGCAGTCAGAGAATCTCCAAATGGTAAAGATCTAATTTATAAAGTGAAAGAGGAGATAGGATTCCAAATTGAATTAATTAGTGGAGCAGAGGAAGCAAGATTAATTTATCTTGGTGTATTATCAGGCATGGATTTAGAGAATAGATCTCATATTATTGTTGATATTGGAGGTGGGTCAACAGAGCTTATACTGGCGAATAGTGAGGATACAAGAGCTTTAACAAGTGCCAGGATTGGAGCTGTAAGACTTAAAAATGATTTTTTAATTGATGAACCATTAAATAATGCGAGAATCGAATTTTTAAAAACTTTTATTTCAGGATCATTAGAACCATCAGTTGGAAAGATTAAGAGAAGAATTAAAAAAAATGAAAAAATATCTATGATCGCCACTAGCGGAACTGCTATTTCACTCGGGAACCTAATCTCATCTGATTTAGGAGAGCCTAAACAAAAGATGCATGGTTATAAATACACAAAAGAAGATTTAGAAGTCATCTTAAAGAAATTATTTCAAATGTCTTCTACAGATAGGCGAAAAATCCCATCGTTAAGCGAAAGAAGATCAGAAATAATTATTCCTGGAGGGTTAATTCTTCAAACTTGTATGGAAATGTTAGATATTAAAGAACTAACAGTAAGTGAGAGAGCATTAAGAGAAGGGTTGGTCGTAGATTGGATGATTAGGAAAGGAATGCTAAAAAGTAAATTCGGGATTCAAAGTAATATTCGTAAAACAACAGTTATGCATCAAGCAGATAAATTTGCAGTTGATAAATTTAAATCTGAGAAAGTAGCTTCAATAGCTCTACAAATATATGATCAAACATTTAATATTTTGCACAATGATCAAACTAAGAAAGGAAGAAGTCTTTTATGGGCGGCATGCTTTTTATATAATTCTGGTAAGCAGATAAATCTAACTGCTTATCACAAACATTCATGGTATTTAATAAAAAATTGTGAATTATTAGGCTATTCATTATCTGAAAAAAATATTATTGCTGCTATAGCCAGATACCATAGAAAGACTTTACCCAAAAAAAGGCATGAATCTTGGCAAAATCTGAGTTCTAGAGAGGATAAATTAACAGCTCTTGATATGTCTTTAATTTTAAGATTAGCATCGGCAATAAATAAAAGACCGGAGCCAGTAATCTCTTCAGTAAATATTAAATTAGTGAGCAATCAAATTAGATTTAAGCTTATCACTTCAGATAAAGGAAAGAATCTAATTTTAGAAAAATGGAGCTTAGAATCTTGTTATGAAGTTTTGAAAGAATTGAAGAATTTAGAATTAAAGGTAGATTAATTCCTTTTTATTAATTCATCTTCTACTGGTTTATTATCTAAATTGGAAAAAATATTAAGAACTATTGATGAAGCCATAAGACCAATTATTCCTGAAATAATGACGGCAATAATAAATGCGTAAGAAGTCTTTTTATTAGATTGGCTATTAATTTTTTTCTCTTTTTTTACCTCTTCTATTATTTCCTCAATATTATTTTCATGAGAATGATTGTTAAATTCGTTAATCATAAAATCTGTATCAAGTTTTAGTTTTTCTGAGATTTTTTTAATCATGGCTTTGACAAAGACTTTCTCAGGTAGTAATTCTTCTTGCCCTTCCTCTATAGCTTTAAATTGTTGGACGCTAATTTTAAGATCTGTTGCTAATTCATTTATTGATTCATTATTTTTTAATCTGGCCTCTTTTATTAGATTACCAATTATCTTTAACGAATCTTTATTAGGTTTTTCACTTTTTATTTTTTCCAATTTAAAAATCTTTTAACTAATTATAATATCAAATTTTTAAGTATCAACTTTCATAAACATAAATAATAACAAGACAGATTTAATGTTAATTATTTCTAAAAAGATGTGAATAGTTTGGGTTATATAAATTTGAATGTTTCTTATAGTTTTTTATTGCTGGACTTATTATATAAATAGTCGTCCTGATAAGTTTTTTTTCATGAGAAAACTTTTCCATATCTTTTAATTTGATTAAAGAAGTCCACCCATCATCCCATGAGACCCTGTAGCCAACAATGACATTTGTATTAGGAGGGTAAAATTCTAGAAGCTCTTTTTGGACTCTCTTAATATGTCTTGCACTTAAATATAAACATAATGAAGATTTATGTTTGGCTAATTGTCTGAGAGATTCCTTCTCGGGCATTCCTGTTCTTCCTCCTGCTCTTGACAAGATAATAGTCTGGGTAATTTCAGGAATTGTAAGCTCAGCTTGGTGCCTAGATGCGGTAACTTGAAATGCGCTAATGCCAGGAATTACTTCTGCTTCAATTTTCTCTTTACTAAGAATTTCTATTTGTTCCTGAATTGCACCAAATAAGCAAGGATCTCCGTCATGTAATCTTATTACTTTTTTACCTCTCTTTATTCTATTTATCATTGTTGAAGTGATTTGATCTAAATTTAGGGAACTTGTTTTTATCTTTTCAGAATCTTCTTTTGCAAAATTAATTATCTTATCAGGGATTAAAGAGTCGGTCCAAAATATTACTTCGGCGGATTTTATTTCTTTTAAGGCTTTAATAGTTAATAATTCTGGATCCCCTGGTCCAACTCCAATAAACAAAACTTTTCTTTTGATCATTATTTACTTTTACTTAAATTAAAGTTTAGTAAATATAACCAAAATAAACCTGAGGAAAAAAGAAAAATACTAATAAATTGAGCGACTCTTAAGCCCCCCTCGCATAAAGGAGGTAATGCTCCTAAACATAGAGGATCTGTCCTTAGTCTTTCAATCCAAAAGCGTCCGAAACTATATGTGATTAAATATAAGCATGTAACAAAGCCATCCTTTATAGGGAAGCCTTTATTTTGCTGCCTAAAAAAATATATTAATATAATAAAAACCAACAAATTCCAAAGTGATTCATAGAGGAAAGTTGGATGAAAAAATTCTGAATTAATAAATTCAATTGGTCTAAACCTAACTGGGATAAATAATTTCCAAGGTAAATTTGTAGGGGTTCCAAAAGCTTCATTATTAAAGAAATTACCCCATCTCCCAATAGATTGTCCAAGAATAACAGAGGGCAATATTACATCTAGAAGAGCTTTAAGAGAGATTTTGTGTTTTCTGCAAAATATTATTAATGATAAAAACCCCCCGATTAATGCTCCATGAATAGCAATACCGCCTTCCCAAATAGCTAAAAAAGATGGAACTTTTAGTGTGATATTGAACGGATATATGAATGTAAAAAAATTGTTTCCAATATATTGTCTGTATTCAAAAATTACGTAATAAAATCTCGCTCCAACGATTGAACTGAAGATTAATGAAGGCAGGAGTTCATTGATATATTGAGGGTCTATACCTCTGAAATTAGCTAATTTTTTAGAAATTGAAAGACCTGCTAAGACAGATATACCTATAAGAAAACCATACCATTTGATACTAAAAACTCCAAAATTGATAAGTTCCGAACCTGGGGACTTTATATAAGCAAAGTATGAGGCCATTAAAATTTTATCTAAATACCCTCTGCAGCTTGCACTTTCTCAACTTGTTTTTTCTTTAAAACTAATAGAATTTGAGTCAATCCCACCCCTAGAAAAAAGGCAATTAAACCAATTATTCTCACGGGACTTTGTAGAACAACTTCTGTATCTAATTGACCAAATCCACCCACATTTGGGTCAGATGTTAGAGGGTCTCCTATCTTAATTGAATCAGATTCTTTAACAATTATTTGTGAACCAATTGGCAGTATTTCTGAAATTATTTCACCATTCTCATCTGAAATATTTATTGAATAAGTTCCATCTTCATTAGTTGTGATTGAATTAATTTCTCCAGAAGTACTTGATGTAAATAAAGCATTATTGCTTTTATCACCATTTGGGTAAACTTGTCCCCTTCCTCTATTTGCACCTACATGTATAGAATATTTTCCATAGTGATATTCCTTATTTGTTAGAGGATTAGGAGAAAGTACAGGAAATACTATTTCTTTATTATTATCGCCAGGCAAAGGACCAACAATGATAATATTGTCTTTTTCTTCGCTGTAGTTGGTAAAGTAAACCCCCTGTGTTTCCTCTTTTATCTCGTCTGTCCATCTTTCTTGGGGAGCAAGTTTAAATCCATCTGGAAGCATAACAACTGCTCCAACTTGCAAAGGGACTTCAGTCCCATCTGCTCCTATCTCTTTTAAATCTTCTTTATAAGGAATCTTTACGACAGCTTTGAAGACACTATCAGCTCCCACAGATTGAGGAACTTCAGCAATGGTTGGCATCTGAGCTAAATGACAGTTTGCACAAACGATCTTACCAGTAGCTTCTCTAGGAGAATCATAATTTTGCTGCGCCCAAAATGGATAAGCGTTTATGGGTGCTGGAAAAATTATAAAATTAATAATGCAAAATAAAAAACAGAAAAAAGCTAGTAATTTTTGCATCGGAGAAATTAGAAATTTATTCATAGTTCTTTATGCCCACCATGGTTTTTCATTTGTCCTAAAGTCTGTTTCACTCCACTGTTTTACGAGTACCGCTTCATCATCCAAGTCCACATGAGCTAATGCAAGTGAAAGAGGTGCTGGTCCTCTAACTACCTTGCCATTGGGGTCATACTGACTCCCATGACATGGACAGATGAACTTGTTTGCTCCGCTGTCCCATGGGACAACACATCCAAGATGGGTACATATAGCATTTAAACCAAAATTTCCAATCTGTCCATCACTTTGGACGATTATATAAGTAGGATCTCCTTTTAAACCTTGAACTAGACTTCTATCTCCTGCTTGGTGAGTGGCTAGCCATCCTGTTTTAGTTATTGGATTTCCAAGCTCGTCTTTAGCGGATGTACCACCACCACCGCCACCAGATCTTAATGGCATGAAATAGTTTGCTACTGGATATAAAGCTCCTAAAGCTACTCCAGTTGCAGTACCAAATGTAAGTAGATTCATGAACTGCCTTCGACCCATGGAAGGAACATCATTAGAACTTAATTGAGTCATTCGATACTCTAGGTTGTTATTTATTAGTTATTATGAAGCAGATTGCACGAATTCTGTACAGAATAGATAGGACTTTTAATATTTAAAGTTTTAGTTTTTGTTAATTGAATATATTGATCTGTCATGAACCCATTGGTAGTAGAGGAAATTATTTATTATTTGGTAAATAGATGGGGTAAGAAATATGACTTTAGGTTATTTACTAGGAAAAATAATTTATATTTTCAGATGATGTGGAAATTCTTAGAACAAGAATCATTTCCCTTGACTGAGGAGGAATATAAAACAGCATTAGCTGAAAAAATAGAAATACTAAATAGATGTGGATATTCAGATGAGGTAAGAAATTGGCTAAGAACTGTAAATTCTAGACCAAGATTAGGAAGAGCCGTCAGTTTACAATTGTCAATTAATGAGAAGATGAAAGAGTTTTTGCTCTAAGAGATTCTGATAGGTAGGTCAAACCCACTCCAATAAAAAATAAAAATATAATTGATAAAGAAAGAAGTGACATGGTTAAAGGATCAGTTGAAGGAGTAATAATTGCTGAAAGGATTGCGGAAGATAAAATAACTATACGCCAATTCGAAATCATTTTATCTGCAGTTAAAATCCCAAGAGATCCAAGAATGAATTGTAAGACAGGAAGTTGAAATGCTATAGCTGTGCTTGCCATTAATAAAAGCACAAAATCAAAATATCGTTCTATTGACCAAGCTGGTTCAACTATATCCGCCCCAAAATTAATAAAAAAACTTATAGCAGCAGGAACTAAGACCCACCATGAGAACAATAACCCAAGGAAAAATAATAGTCCTGAGCCTGCTACCGCAGGCATAAGAAAGCGTTTTTCTTTTTTAGTTAGCCCTGGAGTAATAAATAATGTTATCTGATAAACAATATATGGGAGTGCAATTATTATCCCGCTATACCCAGCAACTTTTATCGCTACAAATAAAAATTCTCCCGGAGAAAGTTGCAATAATTGTATATCCTTAGCTGGGATTTCAATAAATGCGATTATCGGTTTGACTACTAAAAAGCTAAAGAATATACAAATCATTATTGAATAAATAGAGTTTATAATCCTTTGACGTAGTTCCTCTAAATGATCACTAAAAGACATTTCTTTATAATCATTCATTTCAATATTTTCTGTACTTTTCATTATTTTTAAATCCAATCTTATTAATGATTGAGTTTATTAAGATTTCTTATATTTTGGATTTGTTGGGTCAGGTAGAAGGAATGGAGGGCAATCATTTAGTGAAGATTCTCCGTATGTTTCGTATTCTCTATAACCACCCATTTTCCCATTGGTTTTCATTAAAGCACTAATAAAAGCAAGTAATAAAAAAACAGTTGGTGCACCTATTATCAAAGCAGCTCCGAATAGGTACCCTATTATAAATTCTGGTATAGAATGGTTGCCTAAAAATTCGTGAGTTCCAAGTAGAAAATCTAACATTTATTTTAATTTTAGATCTATTATAAACTACTTTTAAGAATGAGTATTATTTTTCATAAATTCTTTGCCTCTTGTAGGATTGCCCCAAATAATTTCTTGATTCTTAAAAGAAACACAACCTAACCCACCATTATTTATTTTTTGGAGATCTTTAATCCTCACACAGTTTATAGGGACTTTATTATTTCCTTTTCCCTTTGAAAAAAACGAGGCAATATCAGCGGCTAATTGTATATCACTATCATTTGCAGATTTAGAAGAGGATTTTAAAACAACGTGACTTCCAGGACATTCTTGAGCATGAAACCAAAGATCTCCTTTCTTTGAAAGTTTGAAACTTATTAAATCATTTTGTCTCATATTTCTTCCTATCTGAATAATCAATTTTCCTGGGGAGCGAACTTCTATCGGAATAGAAGTTAAATCTATTGATTTTTTTTTGTTTAATTTTAAATTTTTTGTCTTAATGTTGAATTCTGAACAAATTTCAGCCTTTAGTTCCTCTAGCAAAACTATCTTATTTTTTTTGGAGTCAATATTTATAAAATTTAGATTATCAAGCATTGTTGAAAATTCGCCTAATCTATCAATTTTTTTCTGGTAAATATTCAATCTCTCTTGAATAAGTGCTTTTGCTCGTTTTAATTTCTTTGATTTTTTATAAAGCCTGTCCGCTTCAATTATGTTTGATTTTTTTAAATTTCTTTCAAGGAATATATTGTCCGCTTTTAGTTTATAAGTTTCATGATTTTCTGAACTTGAAAGCAAATTTTTCTGTATATCCAAGTTTTTTATTTCAACATTTGTTTGTTTAAAAATGATTCCATCTATTTTATTAAATAATGCTTCAATTTTTTTTAATTTTAGAGAATTATCGTAATAGGAACAGATTTCATCAACCAAGTGATTATCTTTGGCACTAATTTTTTCTTTTTCTGGATACCAAACACAGTAAAAGGAATTTGCAAAAGTAGTATAGTTAAATTTATTTTTTTTAAATCTATTTATCCATAATTTCCAAGTTAAGAATATTTCTTGAAGATCATTATCTTCAATAGTCTCAATACTTTTATCCATCAAATTTTCTTTATTTACATTCGAAAAGTGTTCTATCTGAGTAACTAATATTGGACTTACTCCTTGATAATTTGTGATTAAACATTTTTTTAAAGATTGTGGGATTATCGATATATTTTTTTTCCATTCCATAAAAGATTCTGTCTCGCAAGGTTCTTTTTTTATATTTGGGGGGGGCTCACTATAGATAGAACCAGTTGAAATAGTTCTAAATCTTGATTGAGTTGGTTTAATCTGCTTCCCAGCCGCTATTATTTTATAATTTTTATCGAGATAAAAAAAATTACTGTGTTTTCCCATTAATTCAAGTATTAAATATTTTGTTATTTGGTCTCCGGGTTTTTTTGCAAATTCTAGTTTGATTACTCTTTCAAATTTTTCTTGTTTTATTGATACTAAGGCCATATATTTTAATCCATAATTAAGTTGTTGAGCTAAAGTACTATTGGTTCCTATTCTTTCAGGTCTCTTAATGCTTAATACTCTGGCGCAATCACCTTGCCAGCTAAACTCAATCCAATTAATATTATTTATTCCTCTAAAACAAATTTGAATAGTATTTTGTTCCGGTTGTTGAGCAGACTCAAACTTTGAGGGTAGAATTTGATTTGATAAATAATGCAATATTGACTTAATGGAAGTCACATCCATTACTTGAGGAATTCCATTTTGCATTATCTATTTTTATTCACCAATTTAATTACTTTATAGCAAAATAATTGATATGAAAAATCAAGAGCAACTAATAATAATCACTGGGCCTAGTGGGGTCGGTAAAGGTACAGTCGTTAAGGAGATTTTAAATATGAATAGTAATAAATTATGGTTATCAATTTCAGCAACAACAAGGAATGCTAGAGAGGGAGAAGAGAATGGAGTACATTATTATTTTTTGAGTAAAGAGAAATTTCAAAAAATGATCAAAGATAATTTATTTATTGAATGGGCTGAATTCGCGGGTAACTTTTATGGAACTCCTGTTCAATCAATTAATCAAAAAATAGATAATGGTTATAAAGTAATTTTGGAAATAGAGGTAGAGGGTGCTAGACAAATTAAAGAAAAATTTCCAAATAGCGTGTCAATTTTTTTGTTACCGCCTAGTACAAAAGAATTAGAGAATAGGATAAGGAATAGAGCGACAGAGAATGAGTCATCAATCTCTAGAAGACTTGAAAGATCAAAATTTGAAATATCTTGCTCTAAAGACTTTGATTACATAGTCATAAATAAAAATCTAAAAGAAACTATCAATAAAGTTTATGAAATAATAGAATCTTGATTTTTTTTAAGAACTAACTCATAGGATGGAAAAGTAGGTCAGGGAAAAACCTGTTAAATTCAATAATAATTCCTGCTGTAATGGCTAACCAAATAGCTGCCACTACAGGAGCTGATCTAATAAATTTTGTATTTAGAATTTTAAACATTTGAATCTTTTAATAGGGATGAGTAGCGAAAAATAATTTTCATCTTGGACCATTTACGGTAATGTTTTTGTCACTTTCTCTTAATGCTCCATCTCTGCCTTGTCTATTCGCGAGTAACGGCCATTGAGCACCCTTTACAAGGCACTTTCTAGCTAATTTTAAATCAATAATGATTTCTAGATCAGCAGGATCCTTCGTTTTCTTTGATTCAATTAAATATTCACGTCCAGACCAGCCGATTATTCCAGCTATATAAATGAACAACACACCAGGAATAAGAAGATCACCTTCATGTCCTCTGTTTAAAAGAGCACCAAATGGTTCAAGAGGAGGGCCTATTATTAAATGGGGCAAACCATCATCTCCGCATAAAGCTTTGCCATAACGTTTAAATCTAGTTATGTCTTTTTGCGTGGTAGCGGAACTGGCTCGCTCAATAAATTTTGGGTTTTCAGAGCATTTTTGTAATGCAGAAGCAGTATATGCTGTACTAGCTCTATCAGCGTTTAAGACAGGCCCTTTTGCTGCAAAAGCTAGTGGAGAGAATCCAATTATTAAAAAAATTGAAGTAATTATTGAAAAAAAGAATTTCATAAGTTGCAATCTTTAAATTCCTTTATATATATATTTAAATTATTATATAAGTTAGGTCACTTTTGCGAATTTTATGAGTAAAGTCCTTGCTATTGAAACAAGTTGTGATGAGACAGCCGTTTCAATAGTGTCTTATTCTGAGGGTCATTATAGGATTCATTCAAATATAGTTGCATCTCAAATAGAAGATCATTCAATATGGGGAGGAGTAGTCCCCGAATTAGCAGCAAGAAAGCATTTAGAATTAATCCCTTATGCTACAGAAAGGGCTTTAAAAGAAGCTGAATTTGAGATAAAAGAAGTAGATGCTATCGCTTCAACAGTTGCACCTGGTTTAGTTGGCTGCTTGCGAGTTGGATCTGTAGCTGCCAGATCTCTATCTCTATTATATTCAAAGCCTTTTTTGGGTATACATCATTTGGAGGGTCATCTTTCTTCGATATTGTTTCTTAAAAATCGTCCTAAGCCTCCTTTTTTAGTACTTCTTGTTAGCGGGGGACATACTGAATTAATAAAGGTGGAGTCAATGAATCAAATGTCAAGATTAGGCAGAAGTCATGATGATGCAGCGGGTGAGGCTTTTGATAAAGTAGCGAGATTATTGGGTCTTAAATATCCAGGAGGACCAGAAATTGAAAGGATTTCACAAAATGGTGACTCATCAAAATTTAATTTGCCAAAATGTAGGGTCTCAAATAAAAAAGGTGGATATCTGAAGTATGATTTTTCATTTAGCGGATTAAAAACAGCTGTATTAAGGCTTATTGAAAGGCTCAAGAAGACTGATTCAAAAGTACCTATTGATGATATAGCAGCTAGTTTTGAGAAAGTTGTTGCCGAAGTATTAGTAGAGAGATCAATAGATTGTGCCGTTGATCATGAATTAAAAAATCTTATAGTCGTTGGAGGTGTAGCTGCAAATAAAACGTTAAGAAAAATGATGATTGTGGAAGCTCACAAAAAATCTATTAAAGTTCATTTAGCCCCTTTAAATCTATGTACGGATAATGCAGCGATGATTGGAGCCGCGGCTCTCTCTCGATTGAGTTTTGGGAATTGCTCTAGTTCTTTAAAACTCGGTGTTTCGGCAAGAATGCCCATAGATCAAGCATTATCTCTCTATGATTCAAATCCACCATTTTAGTTAAATCAATGAATAAAAACACAAAAGAATTTGAACAAGAGACGCAAAATCTTGTGGATAAAGCAGAATTGAATCTCTGGAAAAGAGGCTTTACTCCTCAGGCAGAGATTTGGAATGGGAGAATGGCAACGGTAGGAGTCGGTTTGCTTTTGATATTGATAACCTTCATAAATAAATTTTCACCATAAATTATTTTTGGCTTTAAAAAATCATAATATAAAGCTTTTTCTTAAATTTGATTTCTAAAATAATTAATAAATATACTTATAAAGTGGACTTGAAATATTATTATTGATTTAATCAAATTAATTGGTAATTTTTAATCGTCGGAAACTTATATGACGCCTGAAAGGCTTGGGTTACTATGGGGTATTACTGTATTTGCAGGTGCAATAGCTCGTTTAATTTCTTCTGTTACAGGGTTTCCTAGTGTTGTAATTTTACTTCTCTCAGGATTATTAATTGGGAGGTCTGGTTTTGGCTTGGTTGAGCCCTTAGATCTTGGACAAGGACTTGAAACAATTGTAGGACTTCTTGTTTGTCTGGTTCTATTTGAAGGTGGATTAAATCTTAAGTTACCAGAAGGTAATATAAGAAATACTGTCTTAAGAATTTCCTTATTAAGGCTGATAATTTCCTTGGCAGGAGGTGTTTTTGTAGCTCATCTATTTGCTGGTTTGTCTTGGCCTGTGGCAGGGGTATATAGTGCAATAGTCTTAGCAACTGGACCAACCGTCATTTCTCCTTTAGTTGAGCAAATAAAATTAGCTTCACCCTTGTCAGATGTATTGAAAGCAGAAGGATTAGTCCTTGAACCTATTGGAGCAGTTTTAGCTCTTTTGCTATTGGAATTACTGCTTGGAGACTTGCACGGATTGAAGGAGGTTTTTATTGCCTTAATGCTGAGATTAGGAGGAGGGGTCCTAATTGGAATTTTTGCAGGTTGGTTATTATCTGAAATTCTAAAGAGGTTAAAAAATGACTCTTCTTTCGGGATTGAATTACAAGTTACTGTTGGGATAATTTTTTTGGTTTATGGGATTTGTGAATATTTTCTTCCTGAGTCGGGTTTACCCGCTTCTGTTGCAGCAGGATTTATTGTAGGGAAAAGAGAAACTATTGATAAAGAGAGATTAGATAATTTAATTGGAGAATTAGCTCAATTAGCTATAACTGTTTTGTTCCCCTTACTTGCATCTGACGTTTCTTGGGCTGAATTAAGTCCTCTTGGATGGGGCGGTATAATTTGCGTTTTTATGATGATGATTATTGTCAGGCCAATATCAGTCTCTCTTGCAACAATTGGTCAAGATTTGGCGATTAAAGAAAGAATTTTTTTAGCATGGATAGCTCCTAGAGGTATTGTTACAGCAGCAGTAGCATCCTTATTCTCAATAAGATTAGAACAGGCTGGTGTATTGGGGGCTGGTAGACTTCAGGGTTTAGTCTTCTTGACAATTTTGATGACTGTTGGGATACAAGGACTCACAGCTAAACCTCTTGCTAATTATCTAAATCTTAGAGATTCATAAAATGTTTTTTATGATAAACATCTTTTTATTCGATCTGTATCAAAACCTCTTTCAGATAATAAAACCCAACTTTGTATTAAATCTGGACCACTTAACGCACCAAACAGGGCTACACGTAAAGATCTCATAAGGAGGCCCTTTTTAATTTGACTCTTCTTAGACATTTCTTCAAGAAAATTTTTGGCAGCTGTCGAATCAAATGGTTTACTTTTTTTATCCAAATTTTTGTAAATAAAACAAAGGGAATGTTGAACTTCATCTTTCGCCAAGAATTCTTCGCCCTCTTTACTAATAAGAGGAGTGACAAAAAATGGTTCAGATTGATTCACTACATCATTTATCAATATTAATGAATCTTGTAGTAATGAAATTAAGTCTAATCCCCAATCTTTAGATGGTTCCTCCCAGCCTTTTTCTATCCAATATTTTTGAGACAAACTATATAGCTTTTCTAAGCTAAGGTCTTTTATATATTGAGAATTTATCCAATTAAGTTTCTCCCAATTGAATTTTGCTCCTGATTTATTGACATTATTCAATGTGAAATTTTTTGATATCTGATCTAGGCTTTGGATCTCATTTTCACCATGACTTGGAGCCCATCCAAGAAGTGCCATATAATTTGCTAATGCTTTTGGTAAATATCCTAATTTTCTAAAATCATCTATGGACGTAACAGAATCTCTTTTTGATAATTTTTTACCCTCTGTATTAAGAATTAATGGTGTATGAGAAAAGGTAGGGATTTTATATTCAAGAGCTTCATATAAAAGGATTTGTTTCGCTGTATTTGATATGTGATCTTCTCCTCGTATGACATGAGAAATCCCCATGAAATTATCATCAACAACAACAGCTAAATTATAAAGTGGTTCTCCGATCTCCAAACCTTTAGCTCTTCTAGATAGAACCATATCTCCTCCAAGATCCTTTCCTTCCCAAATAATCTCACCTCTTATTAAGTCTCGCCATTTAATTTTTGAATCATCAGAGATTCTAAATCTTATTACAGATGATTTCCCTTGTGATATCAATCTCTTTACTTCCTCCTCACTAAGATTTCTATGTCTATTATCGTGTCTCGGAGGTAATCCTTTTTTTTTCTGTGCCTCTCTCAGAGAAATAGATTCCTCTTCTGTGGTGAAACATCTATATGCTAATCCTTTGTCTAAAAGTTTTTGAATACAGTTTTTGTGAATATGAATTCTTTTACTTTGATATAAGGGGTCTTCGTCCCAATCTAAACCAAGCCATTTTAATCCTGTTAGGATGTTTTCAGTATATTCTGATTTTGAGCGTTTAGTATCTGTATCTTCAATCCTTAGTAGAAATTTACCATTTGTTTTCTTTGCATAAAGCCAATTAAATAATGCTGTCCTAGCTGTCCCAATATGTAAGGTACCCGTTGGACTTGGAGCTAGCCTTAAACGATTTTTCAAGAGTCTAACGATTATAAACGGGACCGACGGGATTCGAACCCGCAACTTCCGCCGTGACAGGGCGGTGCT
>CAYSSQ010000022.1:0-19245 GCA_964433825.1 uncultured Prochlorococcus sp.
TAATTTTTTGGTTTTAAATTCAAGTGAGTATTTTTGTTGGTAATTTACCTTTTCGCGCAGAACGTGAAGATGTCCTACAGCTTTTTGCCCCACATGGTGAAGTGATGAATTGTTCTCTTCCTCTCGAACGAGATACAGGAAGAAAAAGAGGATTTGCTTTTGTAGAAATGGCTGATGAAGCTTTAGAAACTGCGGCTATCGAAGCATTGCAGGGAGCTGAAATGATGGGGAGACCTCTCAGGATTAATAAGGCTGAGCCTCGCTCCAATTCTCCTAGGAGAAACAACAACTATGGTGGCAACAGAGGTGGCGGCTACGGTGGCGGTTATGGCGGTTCCAATAATGGTGGCGGTTATGGTGGTTACAATAGCGGTGGTGGTTACGGTGGTTCCAATAACGGCGGCGGTTATGGTGGTTCTAATAATAGCTATAGCGATCAAAATACAAACGCTAGTTCTCGTGCTTCCGGAACACAAGATTGGGAAGATAGAAGTTATGGAAGTAATGTAGAGAATGCAGAATTTGAAAATAGCAGGAGTAGAAGAAGAAGAGGAGCAGGTGCTGATTTTGATTCGGAAAACAAAAGCGATTAGTAATTATTAGTAGCCTATATTTTGAATTTCATTTGTTAATTCAACAATATCTTTTATGGTAAGTTCCTTACTTATTGATTTTGTTGTTATTTGATGTCTCAAAGATTTTGCTCTTGGAATGCCTTCTATCAAATTAATTAAATGTTTGCAAATTGGCCATGTACTGCCATTTTTTATTAGACATTTCTCAATATATGGAATTAAGTTAAAAATTATTGTAGATGTTTTTTTAGAAGGATTTTGTTTTCTATAAAAAGTCTCGTCAATACTTAACCATTTTAATGGATGTTTATAAGCACTCCTTCCAATCATGACCCCGTCAAACTTTGTTAATGCGGTTTTACACTCCTGAATATTTGTAAATCCACCATTTATTTCAATAAATAAATTGGGGTTTTGTTTTTTTAATTTTTCAACAATATCATATCTAAGTGGAGGTATAGTTCTATTTTCTTTCGGACTTAAACCATGTAAGATTGCTTTTCTTGCATGAACAATAAATCTTTCAGCTCCCGCTGCGCTAATCTCTCTGACAAAACTATTTAACATCTCAAATTTATCGTTTGAATCAACACCAATCCTGTGTTTGATTGTTATCGGGAGGTCACAGTTTTTTTTAAGTGACTCTATGCATTTTGCTACTTTGTGAGGAGAATTCATTAGTGATGCTCCAAAGTTCCCTGAGCTTACTCTTGGACTGGGACAACCGACATTAAAATTTATTTCATCGTATCCCCACTCTTGAGCTAATTTTGCTGCCTCGCTAAGAAACTTCGGCTCATCTCCACCAAATTGAATTGATATAGGATGCTCTTCTATATTAAAATCTAAAAATTTTTCTTTATTTTCACTAAAGTAAAGGCTTTGGGCAACAATCATTTCGGTATATAAAAGAGCTTGTGATGTTATTTGCCTCATAAGCATTCTAAAATGCTTATCTGTGCAGTCCATCATTGGAGCGACACTTATTTTGTGAAAATTACAAGTAGTATTGGTATTAGAAACCATTTAATTGAAACAATGAAAAGATTATTTACTCGTAGAATATTTATTTTAATTCCTCTTGCCGCGTTTTTTAAAACGTTTTTAAAGCCTCAAAAAGTTTACGCTTCTTCGAAAGAAATATCAGAAAATTGGAATTTATCTAAAGAAGAATGGAAAAAAAGGTTATCCCCTGAATCATATTATGTTTTAAGGGAGGAAGGTACAGAGAGGCCCTTTAGTAGTCCCTTGAATGATGAAAAGAGAAAGGGCTTCTTCTGTTGTGCAGGCTGTAACCAGTCTTTGTTCTCATCAGATATGAAATATAATAGCGGTACTGGATGGCCAAGCTTTTGGAATTCGCTTGATGGAGCTATAGATACAAAAATTGACTTTAAATTAATAGTTCCAAGGACTGAATATCATTGTTCAAGGTGTGGAGGTCATCAAGGACATGTTTTTAATGATGGGCCAAAACCAACTGGTAAAAGGTATTGTAATAATGGTGTCGCTTTAACTTTTGAGCCTTCATAGATTTTATTTTGGTGCGGGCTTCCGCAACTTGAATTCTGTTAGGATTTCATTCAAAATGTATAGATTGACATTAAACACATGGTTGAAAAGCAATCTGAAAATACTGAAAATTTAAAAGAAAATAATCTGCAGGTAAATGAAGAAACTTCAACAGTTGATAACGAAGATTTAGATAAGAAAGAAGAACAATTTCATGATGATGGTAATATTGATGGCTCTAATAATAAAAATGTTTCGGATGATTTAAAAAATACCATTTCAAATAATGATGCAAGGTTAGAGCAACTAGAAAAAGAACATGAAACACTGAAAAGCCAATATGTAAGAATAGCTGCTGATTTTGAAAATTTTAGAAAAAGGCAATCTAGAGATCATGATGATTTAAAAGTCCAATTAATATCAAAGGCTCTCAGTGCTATTCTTCCAATTGTGGATAATTTTGAGAGAGCAAGACAGCAATTGAAGCCTGAGAACGAGGAAGCTCAAACTTTACATAGAAGTTATCAGGGTCTTTATAAACAATTGGTAGATGTTTTAAAACAACAAGGTGTCTCACCAATGAGAGTTGTTGGACAATGCTTTGATCCTAATTTTCATGAGGCAGTACTAAGAGAACCTAGTGATGAATTTAAAGAAGATATTATTACAGAGGAATTACAAAGAGGATATAATCTTGAAGGAAAAGTTCTTAGACATGCCTTGGTTAAAGTATCTATGGGACCAGGTCCTGAGGTTATCTCACAAGAAGAGGGAGAAAAAGATAAAGTTGATAAAGAGCTAGATTCAGATGAAATAACATCTGAGGATCAATAAAGCCTTTTTTCTTGTAATATTTTATAATGGCTGATTTCTATCAAATTCTAGGTGTATCGCGAGATGCAGATTCTGATACTCTTAAAAGAGCGTATAGGAAGTTGGCTAGACAATATCATCCTGATATTAATAAAGAACCTGGGGCAGAGGAAAAATTTAAAGAGATTGGAAGAGCTTATGAAGTCCTTGCTGATCCAGATACAAGATCTAGATATGACCAGTTTGGAGAGGCAGGCCTTGGAGGAGCTGCAGGAATGCCTGATATGGGAGACATGGGCGGATTTGCCGATCTATTTGAAACTTTTTTTAATGGATTTGGAGGTCAAGGCCCACAAAGTGGTAGATCGCAAAGGAGAGGACCACAGCAGGGTGATGATTTAAGATATGATCTAAATATTGATTTTAAACAAGCCATTTTTGGTGAGCAAAGAGAAATAAAAATCCCCCATTTAGAAACTTGTGATATTTGTAGAGGTTCTGGAGCTCGAAAAGGTACTGGACCCTCAAATTGTTCAACTTGTGGAGGAAGTGGTCAGGTTCGCAGAGCGACTAGAACGCCATTTGGTAATTTTACACAAGTTGCTGAATGCCCAACTTGTGGAGGAGTAGGTCAAATTATTTCTGATCCATGCTTAAGTTGTAGTGGTAATGGTGTTAAACAAGTTAGGAAAAAATTAAGAATTAATATTCCCGCAGGTGTAGATACAGGTACCAAATTGCGCGTATCTGGAGAGGGTAATGCAGGATTAAAAGGAGGACCTTCAGGAGATCTTTATGTATTTATAAAAGTGAAAAAAGATCCTAAGTTAACACGAGAAGGCATTAATATTTATTCTGAGATTACTGTGAGTTATCTTCAGGCAATATTAGGAGACAATGTTGAGATAGATACTGTAGATGGAAAAGTTAATTTAGAAATACCCGGTGGTACTCAACCTAATAGTGTATTAACTCTAGAAAGTAAAGGTGTTCCAAGGTTGGGTAATCCAGTTGCTAGAGGTAATCATGATGTTTCTATTAAAGTGAAATTACCTACCAGAATAAATGATGATGAAAGAAAGCTTTTAGAGAATCTTGCTTCTCATTATTCTTCTCAGAATAAGAATACTAATAGTGGTTTATTTAGTAAGTTTTTTGGTAAAGATTATTGATTAATAAAAAAAATTTTTTACTAGATTTAAGATCAGTCCCATGTCCTTTAAATGTCGTCAAGTGCAAACTCGCATTAGAAAAATTATCACCTTTATCAACTCTTATTGTAGATCTTGACTTAGGCGAACCTGAAGTAATGGTTAAACATTCACTAGAGAAAGAAGGCTATAAATGTAAAATTATTATTAAAAATAATGATTTTATAAGATATTCAATTGCCTATGATCTCTCAAAAAAGTAAAAAAGCTTTAGTTACTAAAAAATTTAATCAATTTTTTTATGTTGAGATTCAAGAGGATTTAGAATATTCAGAGGAAAATAGATTTTTATGTAAAAGCAGGAAGTCTATAAGATTTCAAAATGAATTTATATATGTTGGTGATGAAGTTGTTATTAATAAGATAGATTATTTACAAAAAACAGCAGTTATTATCAGTTTAATTAAAAGAAAAAATCTTTTAGTAAGGCCCTCAGTAGCAAATATTTCCGATATTTATATCACTCATTCAGTAAGAGAGCCTAATTTAAATTTTTCGCAGATAAGCAAACTATTAATTAACGCTGAGTATTTAAATGTAAAAGTAAGTCTTATATTAACTAAATGCGATTTGATAAATATTGAACAAAAAAATTATTTAATAAAAAAATTTAAAAATTGGGGTTATATTCCAAAAACTCTTAATTTCAATGTTTTTTCTGATTTTGCCAATTTAATGGATGAATTAAAAAAGAAAAAATGCTCCATTTTAATGGGACCATCTGGAGTTGGTAAAACAACTTTGTTAAATAAAATTATTCCAAATTTAAATAATCCTACGGCAACTGTTTCTTTAAAAATAAAGCAAGGTAAAAATACAACAAGGAATGTAGAGCTGTTTTCACTCTCAAGAGATAGTTATATAGTAGATACCCCAGGTTTTAATCTTCATAAAATTGAAATTTTGAATACTTATATTCCTCTATTATTTCCAGAAATTTCTAAACAAATAAAACAAAATAAATTTAGATGTAAGTTTAATGATTGTTTGCATTTAGATGAGCCAGGGTGCGTAATAGATAAGAATTTTGATCGATACCAATTCTATAGAGATTTAATTTGCGAAACTAAGAATCAGAATTATCAAAGCCAGGGAGATTGAAATTTAGTCCTCCTGTTAAATCATTCATCTTATCTTTCATTGTTGATGTTGATTTTTCATGTGCAGTTTTAATTGCTTCTAGGATACTGCTTTCAATTGTTTTGATATCTGATTTGAGGATATTCTCGCTTACTTCAACTCTTATAGGCTGTTGATTACCGCTAATCCATACCTTTATCAATTCATTTTCACTCTTTCCTTCAATCTCCATCTCTTCTAGTTCTTCTTGTAGTTTTTGTGCATCTTGTTGAATCTGTTTGGCTTTTTTAAAAGCCTCAGTTAGTTGTCCAAAGTTTGGAAGTCCAAAACCAGCCATTTGAAAAAAATTAGTTGTTTAATTAAGGATACTCAAAACCAATCATTCTTACTTCCGGATGAAGCAATATTCCTTTTTTTTGTATTACTTTTTGTTGAACTAAATTTATTAAATTTAAAATATCATCAGACGTTGCAGATGATGAATTTACTATAAAGTTAGCATGCATCTGAGAAATCTCAGCACCGCCGCATTTTAGTCCCTTTAATCCTACTTCCTCTATTAATTTGCCAGCATAGTTCTTATTTGGATTTTTAAATACGCTGCCAAAACTAGGTAAATGATAAGGTTGACTGGCGAGTCTGTTTTTAAGATTTGTTTGAGTTTTTTTTATGATCCATTTTAAATCTCCTTCAGGTTCAAAATAAAATTTTGCTGATAATACTAATAAGTTATTTGTTTGAAATGAGCTAAATCTATACTTGAAAAAAAGATCCTCTTTTTTGATGTCATAAATCTCCTGACTTTGTGTATCTATTACTTGGACTGAGGACAACTTATCTGAGATCGATGACTCTCCACATCCTGCATTCATAAATAATGCTCCTCCAATTGTCCCGGGGATGCCTACGGCCCATTCTCCTCCCATACAACTATTTTTTGCAAGAAGATTTGCGAGGGTTGGTAACATTACTCCACACTCTGCGAATACAAATCCTGTTCTTGGATTAATTTTTATTGTTTTCATCCTTTTTGTACAGATTGTTAATCCTTTTAAATAAATATCCTTAATCAATAGATTTGATCCTGCACCAATTATTCGAAAATTATAAGATTTAGATTTGGCCCAATTAATTAAATCAAAAAGTTCTGAGAGGTTTTTCGGTTCAGAAAAATATTCTGCAATACCACCAACTTTAATTGTGGTGTAATTTTTAAGATTAATTGCATTTCTTAATTGAATATTTTTCATGCTTTAAATTATTTTAAAAGATTATTCTTTAGTATCGACCAAAGATTGTGACAATCACCTGCACCCATATTTAGTATAAAATCTTTTGAATTAGTTATGTTATTAAAATTTTTTATGACTTCATAATTATCTTTTAATAAAATTACATTCTTATTCTTTTTTAAAATTTTTTTAGCAATTATCATAGAATTTATATTATTTTTATTTTCTTCACCAGCCCCATAAATATTAGTAATTATTATTGAGTCTGCTTTAGAAAGCTCAATAGCGAACTCATTTAAAAATTTTTCAACTCTACTAAATCTATGCGGTTGAAATATAACAACTAACCTTTTATTATCATTTTTGGTAAATAATCTCGCCGTTTTAATTGTTTCTTTTATTTCATTTGGATGATGAGCATAATCATCAAAAATTAGTCTGTTATTGTATTCACCTTTAAATTCAAATCTTCTTTTTGGTAATTTAAGGTATTTAATATTTTCTTTGATTTTCTCTAAGCTAACATTATTTAATCTACATGCAGAAATTGCTGCGGTTATATTTGAAAGGTTATGTAGCCCTGGGACAGGGATTTTATAGGCATCTATAAAGATTCCTTTCTCGTAGTAATCAGCAATTGTATATTCATTATTAATTTCTTTTGGAATCATTGCATAGTCAATATTGTTTATTTCTTTCAACGACCATTTATAGCAATGAGAAATGTTTTCTCTAGTAATCTTGCAATCATTATTTATTAGTAATTTGTTTGAATTAGAAGCGAAATTTTTAAATGCTTTTATTATCTGATCTAAGTCTGTATAAAAATCACAATGATCAAAATCAATATTAGTTATAACCCCTAGATCTGATGAATAATTGCTAGTAGATCCGTCAGATTCATCTATTTCAGCGACTAAATATTTGGTATCCTCTATATGTGAGTTGGAATTATAAATTGGCTGTATCCCGCCAATTATTGAAGACGTATTGTTTGTACACAAATCAAGTAGCGTTGATAAGAAAGTACTTGTAGAAGTCTTACCATGAGACCCTGCAACCCCAATCGAATAATAAGTTTGCATAATAAAAGACAATATTTCTGATCGATGTTTTACTGATAGTTTTTTTTTCCTGCTATGCGTTAATTCTTTATTGTCTTCTTTAATAGCAGAACTAATAACAATATTTAATTCTTTATTAGGGTATTTCTTTTCAATAAGATCTATATTGTTTTGCACTTGAGTATTAAATATATTTGCACCCATTTTTTTTATTGTGAGTATCTGATCATTTTGAATCAAATCTGAACCAGATACTGAAAATCCTTTTTCTAGAAGTGCTATTGCAACAGCTGACATTCCAATACCACCAATTCCAATGAAGTGAAAATGCTTTTCTTCAAATGTTTTGATTTTCAATCGGCTTTTTGTTAGTCAGACTTAAGATAACTTCATCTTTTCAATTTTGGATTTAAATTTTACAAAAAAGATAATTAACTGCCGAATTAATACAAAATAATTTTATTTCCTTCATAAATTGAAAAATACTTAACGTTATGGCAAAAAATTAAGTATGATCAGCAGCTTAGGAACTAATTGGAATTAACTTGTTATGACTTTGCGTGTTGCAATTAATGGATTCGGCAGAATCGGTAGAAACTTTATGCGTTGTTGGCTTAGTAGAGGTGCTTATACCAATATTGAAGTCGTTGGTGTCAACGTCACTTCAGATCCCAAAACAAATGCTCATCTTCTTAAATATGATTCTGTTCTTGGAGAACTAAATGATGTAGACATTAAATACACTGACGATACTTTTGTTATCAATAACAAAACTATAAAATGTTTTTCAGATAGGAATCCATTGAATTTACCTTGGAAAGAGTGGGGTATAGATTTAGTTATTGAATCAACAGGAGTTTTCAATACAGATGTTGCTGCAAGCAAGCATTTAGAGGTTGGTGCAAAAAAAGTTATTCTTACGGCTCCAGGAAAAGGCCCAGGTGTTGGTACTTATGTAGTTGGTGTTAATGCTGATAAATATAATCATGGTGATTTTGATATTTTAAGTAATGCAAGTTGTACAACCAATTGCCTTGCACCAGTTGTAAAAGTTCTAGATCAGACAGTTGGAATCAATAAAGGATTAATGACAACAATCCATAGTTATACAGGTGATCAAAGAATTCTCGATAACAGTCATAGAGATTTAAGAAGGGCTCGAGCAGCAGCAACTAATATAGTCCCTACTTCGACTGGTGCAGCTAAAGCAGTTGCTCTTGTGTATCCAGAGATGAAAGGGAAATTAACTGGAATAGCAATGAGGGTTCCTACTCCCAATGTTTCTGCTGTTGATTTTGTATTTGAATCTTCAAAATCTGTTACCAGTGAAGATATTAATAATGTCTTAAAAGAAGCATCACAAAATTCAATGAAAGGAATTATAAAGTATGGTGATTTACCATTAGTATCTAGTGACTATGCTGGAACAAATGAATCTTCTATTATTGATAGTGATTTAACTATGAGTATTGGAGATAATCTTGTAAAGGTTCTTGCTTGGTACGATAATGAATGGGGTTATAGTCAAAGGGTAGTCGATTTAGCAGAAATAGTCGCTCAAAAGTGGCAATAAAACTAAAAATGAGAGTAAATACTATTAGGTGAAAGAGTGTTATTTGGCATGTTATAGATTTCTAAAGATGGTTCTCCCTTTTTGAAATAACCAATTTCAAATATTGAATCTTCTATCTTTAATAATTCATCTGCCCACAATTTTGGGAGAGAAAAAATTAGTTCATAATCTTCTCCTCCAAAAAAATAATATTCATCCCAATCTTTCCCTTTGGGCCAAAATTTATGCTTTGGAATTTTTGAATAATCTATCATAGCTTTACATTTACTTTCTGTTGCAAGGTCAAGAATTGCTTGATAGAATCCATCACTACTATCAGTACATCCCACCTTTAATTTTTGATTTTTTTTACGACTTTTAGTTATTTGACTCAATATCTCTGGTTTTGGTTCAGGTCTGCAAAAAGCTTTTAATGCGTCTTGAATTAATGTGGTTTTATTTAAAAGACTTTCGCAAGAGATTTTTTTTTGTTTTAAATCCAAACCAAATTTACTAAGACCATGTATTCCTGTTGTTAAGATTATCTCCTTCGGACAACTATAATAGCGCCTTAAAACAATCTCTCCTTGGGTCCCAAATGCTGTTATTGCAATTATTTTTTCTAATCCTTTTGAGCAATCTCCTCCTAAAATAAATCCACCAAATTTACTTAAAGCTAGGTTTATTCCTTTGTATAAATTTTTTACCCAACACCATTCTGTTTCTTGAGTTAACACTAAGCCAATTTTTACCCCTATGATCTCGTCGCAGCCACTGGAGATTAAATCAGATAAATTTGTTGTTATAGCTTTCCATCCTAGATCTAAGGGTTCAATAGTATCGTTTGTGAAATGAGTATGCTCAACTAATAAATCAGTATTAATTAGTAAATCATTTTCTTTTATATTAATAAAAGCGCAATCATCAGAGGTTTGGTTCTCTGGCATAAACTGAGCAATTCTTTTTATAAGTTCTTTTTCTCCTAAATCTTTAATTAATTCATTATGCATGTTCTTTAAGATTAGATTTACCTTCAAGTATTTCTATTGATACTATTTTGTCTTCCATCTTCAGATCTTCTAAAATATCAGACCCGTCTATAACATATCCAAATCCCGCATTTCTTCCGTCTATAAGATTTCTTCCTGCTGGATTGAGTTCTGCTTCATATAAGAAAAAGAAAAATTGTGATGATCCATCATCAACTTCTGAACTTGAATGTGACCATCCTAGAGTGCCTAAAGTAGCAAAAGGTAATGTTGGAGTCTCAGTATAAAAACCTAAATCTTCAAAGGTCTGGTTATAAAAAGTTTCTGGTTCTCCTGGGACTCTAATCTCTAATGGAACATGCCTCTCTTTGTTCGTTTCTGGATCTATGTATCCAATAGCTTCCCCTTTTGGATCACCTGTTTGTAATACAAAAAACTCTTCTGCACGATTAATTGGTAGGTCATCATAGAATTTTTTATCAACAAGATCGACAAAGGCTCCTCCAGTAAGAGGAGCATTATAACCATCAATAACAGCTTTCATATCGCCTTTTGTAGTCTTAATTTTTACTGTTGCTCTGCCTAGTAATCTAGGTAAATCATTAAATTCACTGGGTATCTCATATGGGAATTCTTCAGGCAAGAAGAATTCTTCTAATTTGCCAATTTTATCGAGTGCTTTTTTTCTGACATCAATAAATCCATACTTATCTTTAAGTTTTGCTTCGGCTTCTAAATCATTTAAATTTTTTGTTAAATCTACAAATGTTTCCTCCCCAATATTTTTTAATTCTTGGTCTAATCCTTTAAGAATTTTGCTTTTGTTTTTTTTCACTAAAGATTGACATTTTGTAACAGTTTTTGAAAGGGCAGGCCATCTTCCCCCTCTAACTAAATCGCTTGTATCTTCGAGTTTATGTTGAAGTTCTTGCAGTTCTTTTTGAGTGATGGGAAGTGAATTTCTAAGTATTGCGTTAGGGTCTTTGACAGCATTACCAGTAGGTAAATCAGCAAAAGCTTTTGCTGGATTAATAAGAAAAAATTGTATTATTACAAATAATACAAACAAATAATTTTTGTTCAGATTTGAAAAAAATTTTTGCATAGGACTCAAACAGGTTTATGATCTCTTGGGATGGAATACAGGAATGATTTCCAGTAATGATTTTCGCACAGGCACTACCATCGAAATAGATGGTCAAGTTTGGCGCGTTGTAGAATTTCTACATGTAAAGCCTGGAAAAGGTTCTGCATTTGTGAGGACAAAATTGAAGTCAGTTCAAAACGGGAATGTTGTTGAAAAGACTTTCCGAGCAGGGGAATCAGTTCAACAGGCTATTCTAGAAAAGTCTAACCTCCAGCATACTTATGTGGAGTCAAGTGATTATGTTTTTATGGATATGAAAAGTTTTGAGGAGACGAGATTAACAGCAGAACAAATTGGAGAAGGAAGAAAGTATCTCAAAGAAGGAATGGAAGTCAATGTTGTTTTTTGGGATGGAAAAGTTTTAGAAGTAGAGTTACCTATCTCTGTTACTTTAGAAGTGTCGGAAACTGATCCAGGGGTAAAAGGTGATACTGCCAGTGGAGGCACAAAACCCGCTATCCTAGAGACAGGGGCTCAAGTTATGGTTCCATTATTTATTTCTGTTGGAGAAATGATTAAGGTTGATACTAGAAATGATAGTTATCTTGGAAGGGAGAACTAATGATTATGAAATTAGATCATGATGATTTGAATCGGCTGATAGAAAAAATTTCTAATAGCGATTTTCAGGAGTTTTCTCTTGAAGGAGAAGATTTTAAGCTTGAAATTAAAAGAAATCTAAATGTCAATATTAATGAAAACATACAATCAATAAAACAAATTCAAGAAAATCAGATCAATTCTAGTCAGGTTTCAAAAAGTGAGAATCAACCATCTAATCTTCCCGATACTGCTGTTTCAGCACCTGTAGCGCCTCCTGGGCGTTCAGACTTGGTAGATGTAACTTCTCCTATGGTTGGAACTTTTTATAGGGCCTCAGCCCCCGGAGAAGATCCATTCGTTGAAATTGGTACTCAAGTATCAATTGGTCAGACAATCTGTATATTAGAAGCAATGAAACTTATGAACGAAATTGAATCTGAGTTCAATGCAGAAATAGTGGAAATACTGGTTGAAAATGGAACTCCAGTAGAATTTGGGCAAGTCTTAATGAGGGTTAAGCAGTCTTGATCTTATATTTAATTCTCTAGCTGTTTTTATAGCCTCTAGCATGCTTTGATATTGAGCGGTTCCTTTGCCAGAAATATCAAATCCAGTCCCATGATCGGGCGAAGTTCTTATAAAAGGCAAGCCTAAGGTTGTATTTACTGAGTAACTTGAAGCAATAATTTTCATTGGAATTAAGCCTTGATCATGATACATAGCGAGAATTCCATCATGTTTGTTTGATTCATTATCTTTCCATGCTTTTGCGGAGGAAAGCCAACAGCTGTCTGGGGAAACTGGTCCTTCAACATTGATTTCAGGGTTTTTTTCTTTCCATTTAAATAAGCAGTTATTTATGAAATTTATTTCTTCTTTGCCTAAAATACCTTCTTCGCCAGCGTGTGGATTTAGTCCGGCCACTTTCAAATTAATATTTTTATTAAACTTTTTGGAGAAATTTTTTAATAAATCCAACTTTAAGGAAATTAAATTAGCATTTAGTTGTTTTGGAATTTCAATAAGTGGTAAATGCGTTGTAGCAAGCAAAGTATTGAATCTCCAGCCAGTTATGGGAGATTTGGCTGTAAACAACATGCCAGTATGTTCAGACTCGCACGATTCTGAAAGTAATTCTGTCTGTCCAGAATAATTATGACCAGCGAGAGCCCATGATTTTTTACAAATTGGACCTGTTACAAGACAAGTATTTGGAGATGATTTAACTATTTCGATAGCATATTTTAGATAGTGAAAACTACTATTTCCATAGTCTTTTTTTGATGAATTAAGTTCACTGTTTGGAATTTCTATATTTTCGATATCTAAAGTATCTGGATGCGGAATATTGCTTATTCCAACTGATTTAAGAAGTTTGTAGGTGTAAGCAAGATTTTTTCTTGATCCAATAATTTTAATTTGAATATCTTTTGGAATTTCTTTAGATCCAAGAGCTTTTAAAATTACTTCAGGACCTATTCCTGATTCGTCACCAACACTAATTACGAGTTGTGTCTTTTGATTCTCATTATTAGTAGATGTAGTATTCATTTGATGGCTTTAATTTGTTGTAAGCAATCTTTTAAGCCAGAAGTGTAGTCTTTATGAATTAACTCGTAACCTAGTCTTTCACATAATAATTTATTTGATACTTTTCTATTCTCTTCCCAAAAAGAAAGCGCAATGGGAGAAAGAAATTTTTTGGCTTCTTCAAATGGGATAGGATTTGGCATCTTTAATCCGAGCAATTCATAGCTGAAGTTTATGACTTCAACTTGTGAGCATGGACAATTATCTGCAATATTTATTATTTGATGAAAGTCAATATTATTTTTATTTTTTAAAAGATATATTATTGCCATAGAAATATCCTCAACATGAACTCTTGAAAACACCTGTTGAGGTTTATGAATCACCTTAATATTTTTTTTGATTATTGATTCTATTGTTGATCTTCCAGGACCATAAATGCCAGGGAGCCTAAAAATTTGAGATGGCAGATCAGAATTAATCCATTCTTTTTCACAAGTAAGTCTTCTTTTACTCCTTTCTTGCATTGGATTAGTTGGATTATTTTCTGAGACCCAGTTCCCTAAGGTGTTTCCGTATACCCCAGTAGTTGATAAGTAACCGGCCCATTTCAAAGGAAGATTTTGAAGCCTTTTTTTTAGCTTTAGTAGAACTGGGTCATTACCATCTTTATCTGGAGGTATACAACTTAAGATATGAGTTGTACCCTCAAAGATTTCATCTGGAGGTAACTTTTTCTCAGCACTATCAAAGAAGAAACTATTCTCTTCTGATTTATTACTTCGGTAACTAATTAGCGCTTTGCATCCAATTTTCCTTACTGAGTTAGCAAAGTGCTTTCCACTAAAACCGCCTCCAAAGATTAGGAATTTACTTGTTTTATCTAATTTGCTTGCAAGAATTGCCATATTGAACTATAACTAGTACAAACGTATTACTAGAAACGATGAAGACTTTGATTAGGCCTCAGTTAAAATCAACTATAGCAATTTCTAGAAATCATAAATGTAAAAAGAATTTGCAGGGTCGCAAAATAAGCTATAAACCTAAAAGAAAAATGATGTATTTACAGTATATTTTTATATTTTCTAGTTTATTTATTTTTTTACTGGTTCCAGATTCTCCAGAATTACATTCGGATCTATGTAATAGATATAAATCACAAGAAGCTTGCAATATATGGTAACTAGGCCGCTTTGAAATTAATTCTTTCTTTTTGATTGACTATGATATTAATATTTTTTTGATTGGGTTTTGCCCACTGAAGTAATCTGATTGCTAATCGTAAATCTCCCTCAAACCATGCTCTGATAGCCATAGCTCTTCTTGGGTCATAAAATTTTTGTTTCCGATACCAACAAAAAGCCTCATCATCCGACTTGTCTCCATTACATGACAAGCAAGCTGGGACGCAATTTTCTGTATTGCTTAACCCTCCTCTACTTCTTGGAACGATATGATCAATTGATTCAGAGGGTTTACCACAATATATACAACTACTTTCTGTGAATTTATGAATCGACTTTCTCCATTGTCTGAATCTAAATTTAGGACATAAATCCTCTAAAAAAACTGCATCTTTAATGTGCATTCAGTTTATTTAATTAACACAATAATGACTTGATATTGCCGAAAGTCAATATCTAAAATATTATTTTTTTTATCTAATTTGAGCGATTAAGTAACTAAATTTGTAAATTTCTATACTGATTTAAAGATTAGTAACTATATCTGTCAAATGTTTCCTCTGAGAAAGCTTCTTCCTCTTCTAATAAACTGTCAATTTTTTTTCTTCTCGCTTCTTTTTCTAATTGCTCTTTCTTAAGTTTTTCTTCGCTTTCTTTGACTTTTCGTTGTAATTGTCTATCGGGGTATAGTTTATTCAAATATTCTACACAATAAGAAAATTTATCTCTTTCTCTCACGACTGTCTCGATAATTTGTGCAGCTGCTTGCGTGGGCGATGTTTTAAAAAAACCACCTTTTTGCCTTTTAATATAGCTATAAGCAGCTTCCCAACTACTTTCGTGATCATTTCCTCCATCTCGCATTGTGCAAAATATTTCTGCTCCGAAGGACCCAGCGATTGCTTTTGGTCCTAAAAAGATAAATTGACCTGTAATTCCCAACGCTAACATTAAAATTTTAAAATCTTTTAAAAATGTCATTAGCAAAATTTTCCTTAATTAAAAAATATCCTTTATTTTCATTATGTCTATAGTTTTTAAAATTTTATTATTTCAATTAAATTTACTTATTTATACATATCTGTAATCAGTAATAATTAGATATTATGACCTTGTTTGTAAGACTTAAAATGCTAATTACTAAATATACTCATTGAGTAGATATTTAGAAATCTGCACTTATAATTCATTAATTTATGCAAGTTTTCTTGTTAGCTAATATTAAACAATATACAAAATTTCTTCTTTTTGATTCATTAATAATTAGATGAAAAAAGAATAAGGTTTAATAAATTTATATAAGAATTTAGAAAATTAAAAATTAAATTTCTCCCTAATGGGCCTTTCGGTTGGCATAATATTAAAAAACAGGATTTGTTATGGCTTCACAAATTTCTTTCAAAGGTAAAAAAAATCAAATTAAAAAGAGGCTTTCTTTTATTGAAGGAGGTCATCAGTTAGAAAAACTTGAATTTGCTCTTGCAGTAGCTCAGACAAAAGGAGATGGTGAGAAATCTGAAATTTTAAGGAAAAAAATTTATGAATTAGGAGGTAATGTTGAGGAACCTGGGACATAGATATTAAGTTCAATTTAAACATTTTTTAGCTTCAGTTAAAGCTAATCCTGCTTTTTCAGCGGTAATTTTATTTTGATCTAAAAGCGTATAACTTATCGCAGAAATGACAGAAATTATATCTTTATCATTAACGTAACCTAAATGACCAATTCTAAAAATCTTTCCTTTTAAGTTATCTTGTCCCCCGGCTAGTAATATATCAAATTTGTCTTTTATTATTTTTCTGAAATCGTCTGCATCAAAATTTTCTGTTTCAACGGCAGTGACAGCCGGACTCAAAGATTTATAATCAGCAAATAATTTTAAATCCAATGCTTTCATTGAACTTGCGATGGCCAATTTGTGTTTTTTATGTCTATTGAATATATTTTCTAATCCTTCTTCTCTCATCATATTTAATGATTCTTCTAAGGCAAATACTAGATTTACCGCGGGGGTAAAAGGATTACTGGAAGCTTTAAGACTTTTTTTGTAAAGTTTAAGGTCTAAATAAAATTTTGGTAAATTTGACTTTTCGATAGATCTCCACGCTTTTTCGCTTACAGACAGAAAACTTAATCCAGGCGGGATCATATACCCTTTTTGCGAACCAGAAGCTACTATATCTAACCCCCATTCATCGGTAGGAACATTACAAGCTCCTAAGCTAGTGACACAATCAATAATAGATATTGCTTCTCTGTGATTACGAATATGTTTACTAATTGTCTCTAAATCATTAATTACTCCTGTTGAAGTTTCTGAATGAGTTAAGACGACTGCTTTTATTTCTTTATTTAGATCTTTTTCTAACAATTCTTTGAATTTGTCTGGATTTAAAGGTTTTCCCCACTCCGAAGTTATCTTTATGACGTCTAGACCAAAAACCTCAGCAACTTTAACCCATCTTTCTCCAAATTTGCCATTTTCAGCACAAATTATTTTATCACCTTTGCTGAGGGTATTAATTATCCCTGCTTCCATTGCTGCAGTTCCACTACCAGTTATTGTCAGGACATCATTATTTGTTTGATGAAGCCATTTTAAATTTTCAGTAGTTGATTCTACTAAATTTTGAAAATCCTTACTTCTATGCCCAATGGGATGTCTACCTAACGCATGTAAAACTCTTTCAGGGACTGGAGTTGGTCCGGGAATCATCAGTGATAATTTTTTTTGTATGGCCACTTTTTAATAAATAGGTCATCCTAAGATTACGCCTCATTTATTTTTTTTCAATTAGTTGATTTGAAAAAAGGATTTTCTTTACCTTTATGGTTAGCTGCTTCTTCAAAGTCAGCTCTTAAAAATTTATTAGGATTGCCCTTTAATGGTTTTGAGCTGATTAAAGATGTAAACTCTAGTGAAGAATTTCAGATTAAAGTTCATTCGGTAGCACAAATAAAAAATAACTCTGAATCTTTAGCGATAACATTTGCAGAATCAGGATTAGATTTAGATCTTACTAATAATTTAGAAATATGGACTATTGTTAGCTTTATTCAACTAAATGAACATAATATAAACGATGATTTAATTAAATTTATCCCTGGAGAGGGTGTTGGTATCAATGCAAATACTCAGGAAATTTGTATATCAGATTTTGCGAAATTAATTTTAAGAGAGAACTTATTAAATCTAATTCCTTCAGGTTATAAGCTCAATTTAAAGATTATTTTTCCAAAGGGAAAATTTTTATCAAAAAGAACTAGTAATAATGCATTTGGAATAGTTGAAGGTCTTTCTATTATTGGAACAACTGCAGATACTTATGCGAGTGCGTCCCAAGAACAATTAGAGAATGCAAAAAAAGAATTAGATTTGTCTATTTCAGATAAATCTAATGAAAAGATTACTTTCGTGATTGGAGAAAATGGTTTGGATATCGCAAAAAGAGAATCTATTTCTACTCCTATAATCAAAATCGGTAATTGGATTGGCCCATTATTAGTTTATGCTGCTGCAAAAAATATAAAAGAAGTTTTAATAGTTGGTTATCATGGAAAGCTTATTAAATTAGCTGGTGGTATTTTTCATACCCATAATCATTTAGCTGATGGAAGAATTGAAATTTTATGTTATTTAGCTTTTCAATCGAAGATTCCTCTCCCGCTAATAAATAATATGTCTAAAGCGGATACGATTGAAGAGGCCTTAATTATTGTTGAGGGATTTAATCAAGAGATGGCAAATCTTTTATGGAATAAAATCGCTAATACTGTAGAAGAGAGATCAAAAAAATATATAAATAAATATATAGATTCACAATTATTGATAGGTGTAGTTTTGTTTGATAGAAAGAGGCGTATTCGTTGGAAAGGTAATAATGGCCTATCTATGTTTACAAAGTTGCGTACTTTTAAAGAGTAAGTGAATTATAATTATTGATATGATAAAAATTCAATCAAGTCAAGAAAGAGATCCGTCCATCATCATTCTAGATTTTGGTTCTCAATATTCAGAACTAATAGCAAGACGTATAAGAGAAGCTAATGTTTTTTCAATGGTTGTTAGCCATTCGATTTCAATAAGCGAAATTAATAAAATTAATCCATTAGGAATTATTTTAAGTGGTGGTCCTAATTCTGTTTATGATAAATATGCTCCAAAATGTAATGAAGACATCTTTAATTTAGGTATACCTATTCTTGGAATTTGTTATGGTATGCAACTTATGGTAAAAGAATTAGGAGGAATAGTTATAGAGGCTAAAAATAAATCTGAATATGGCAGAGCACCCATAATCATTGATAAAGAAAGTGATTTAATGAGTAACGTTAAGAGTAATTCAATAATGTGGATGAGCCATGGCGACTCTATTAACCTACTTCCAGAGGATTTCTACCAAATAGCTCATACAGAAAATACCTCAAATGCTGTAATTTCAAATGATTTGAAGAGTTTATTTGGAGTTCAGTTTCATCCTGAGGTTATTCATTCTGAATATGGGATGACAGTAATCAAAAATTTTGTCTACAACATATGTAAATGTAAAAATGATTGGACCGCGGATACTTTTCTAGATGAAACTATTCCAAGAATAAAAGATCAGGTTGGAAATAAAAAAGTTTTACTAGCATTATCTGGTGGAGTTGATTCTTCAACATTGGCTTTTTTGCTGCATAAAGCTTTAGGCGAACAATTAACTTGTATGTTTATTGATCAAGGTTTTATGAGAAAAGGAGAGCCAGAATTTTTAATGAACTTTTTCGATAAAAAGTTTCATATCAAAGTTGAATATATTAATGCTAGAG
>CAYSSQ010000023.1:0-18128 GCA_964433825.1 uncultured Prochlorococcus sp.
TATCCTCTTTTTGTTCTTGCTTAATAACTGATTCCATTTTCGTTTCCTGAACCTTATCTAGTGATTTATCAATATCTGAATTGCTCGCTTTAATATTGATATTTTTATTTAAGTCGTTACTTGCTTCCATAGAATAAAATTTTTCTTTATTATAGGCAATGTGATTAGTATTTAATTCTTTTTATTGATATGCATAATTACCAATCTTTGTCAGTTTCTCCCCAATCTTCATAAATATCATTTTTATAGCTACTAAAGTTTGAATCACTATTATCATCGGATGGATATTCTTTATTGTTGATTACTCTGTATTTAACCGAAATTGTAGGTTGTGATTCTTTTAAATCTCTTTCGGGAGGCCTTTCAATATTTGTTTCTTTATAATTCAAATCATCTCCATCTTCATCTTTACTTAAAAATTCCTCTTCATCCTCTTTAATATTATGTTGCCGTACATTATTAGTAATTAATAACGTTAATAATGTATTGAATGATATCCCCGCTAAATAAGAAGAAGTGAGTATATTACCCAAAGAGTAATTATTAGTTTTCCATGTAAAAATATTGATATTAACTTTATTTGAATTCTTTATATTAATAAATATAATTAGTAGTAAGTTGATAAGAATATAAAAGACTAAATAATTCTTTTTAGATTTCATCTTTTAAAAAATTAAATAACTTAAATGATTTATAAAATATTTAAATAAATCATACGATTTCTAAATCTACTTGATATTTTAATATATCGACTTTCAATATTTTTACATCTATTAGATCTCCCACACTAAATGTATTCTTTGACTTTCTTCCGACTAAAAGATTTTGCCTGGATCTATATTCATACCAGTCATCATTTAATGTACTAACATGAACTAAACCCTCTATAAAGATGTTTGGTAATTCAACAAAAAAGCCATAACTCTGAACTGTTATGATTAATCCTTTAAAGACTTTATTTATATATTTTTCAGCTTCTCTGATTTTCTTTATATTTATTATGTTTGAACAATAAAGTTTAGATCTATCTTTATAATCGTTATATTTGTCTATCATTATAGGATCAAAAAGTCTGTTTGTTATTTTTAATGAAGATGCATTAAGTAATTTCCAGTTGACTAATTTCCATGAATCTTTTTTGAAAATATTTACTTCTTTTAAATCTTTATAAGATCGTTTACCAGTTCTAAACAAATTATAAATTGTATATTGATTAATAAAATTTATGTAATTAAAGGAAGGGAAAGTCCAAGGTGAAACAGAATAAGAGATATTCTCAGACAAATTTTTATTTTCATTATTTTTGAAAATTTCCGCTTTATTTAGATTTAGAATATTTGAGAGGTTTTTATTTATTATTCTTTTTTTATTTGTGTCTTCGCAATAATTAAATAATTTACTTAAGCTTACAGTTCCATCTTCATCTAATTCAAAATTACTATTTAAAATTTGTGTCTGCTTAATTATTTCATTAACGTTTATATAATTTAAATCTTTAAAATGGTATGAAGCATTTACTAAGTTAAAATTTTTTGAATGCTCAAACCATATCCAATCAGCAATTAAAACTAAGGGAGAAAGATAAGTCTGAATATCATTAGAATTAAATGGTTCATAATACTCATTTGTATAGTCTGAAGGATTATTTATAAAAAATTCACTTATTGAATTAATTTCATTATCCTCTTTGGGAATTTCAAATCTTCCCATTGATAGATATCTTTGTCTAAGAGATTTGGAAAGTTCCACTAAATAATCAATATCCTCAATAAAATCTTTTATAGGCTTAAGAGTCTTTGATGTAATTCGGGTCTTTGATTTTCTATTAAGTAGTGCTTCTAAATGATTATTATCAACAATTAATTTACAAGTGACATTAGTAAGGTGAAAAGACCAATCTTTTATTTCATGCTTATTTGAAATTGTTATGCATAAACTTATAGCTTTATTAGGTTTATTTATTTCAAATTGAGATAATTCACATAATTTATTATCAAGAAAGTTTTTCCATGAATTTATTAATGGAATGGATTCAAAGTTTTCAATAAAAACCTCAATAATATTTTTATCGTTAAAATCAATTCTCTCGACAATAGAATTGGCATGAAGCCATACTTTTGTATTATCTCTATCAGAATAATCAATATGAAAAATTGGCATTAAAGGACTTTTGTCCTTTTCCCAACTTTTCAACATAAAACATCTTTCGGCGGTTAAATCTAATCTATCTTTAATTTCTGGCTCTATTATTTTTATTTCTTTAGTTTTATCTATTAGATTCAAATTGTTTTTAGAAAGCACAAAGTCATTATCTGATTCTTCATCAACATTCAATCTTAATTCACTTATTACATGACCTAATCCATCTGGTTGCGCTATTGGAAACATATCAATTTGAATTTTGACTATATTTTTTAATTTTGGATCATATAGAAATTTTTTATTATTTTTTGGTAATTTTATTTTTGATAGAATTCGATCATCAATAGGGATACCATATACTTCTCCGTCAATTATTTGAATTTTAGCTAGGAGGATTTTGTTTGTTCTTTCTAAAATGCAATCTACAATTCCTTCAGGAGATCTTCTTTTTATTCCTTCTTTTAAAATTCTTACTAATACTTTATCTCCATTCCAAGCATAATTTAATAAATTTTCTTTTATGTAGATGTCTTCACTTGAATCTTCTCTTACTGCGAAACAAAAGCCTTTACTGCTACATCTAATCTTTGCTTTTATGTGTGTTTGAGAATCAATATTAAAAAATTGATTCTTATCATTTTTTCCTATTATTTCTAATTTTTCAAGTGCATTTAAGGCAATTTCTAATTTTGTTTTTTCACTTTTCTTAGTAAGTTTTAGTAATCTACATAATCTTTTAAACTCAATAGATTGATCTTTTTTTAAATTATCTATTATGGAAGAAGTGCAAAACATTATTAAATTATTTAGTACTTTGTTTAATTAGTTAAACTCTTTTAATTATATCAAATAAGGAAATATAAAAAGTTACTCATTTACTTCGTTTTGATTAATTTTTAAAGAAATAAATATTAATCTTATTCCTATAATAAAGAAGGTTGCAGATGCAATAGATTTTAAATAGATTTCTGGTATTAAGGTTGATATAGATCCCCCTGCAAGAGCTCCTAATAAGCTTGCTAATACTAATGCTAATGAAGAACCTAGTAATACTGCTACTGGTTTACTTGAAGTTCCGCTAAGTGTAAGAGTTGCTAACTGAGTCTTATCTCCAAGTTCTGCTATGAAAACTGTTATGAATATAGATATTAGTAAATTTATTATCATTTCTATTTAAATATTCACAATGGTATAACCAATCCATATACTTACCATTGTCATTAAAACACCTGTAATTAGTGATATCTTTTCGCCTGGAATTTTGCTAGAAAGCCATTTTCCTATTAATACTCCTACTATGCTTGAACATATCAAAGCAAAAGAACTACCTAGAAAGACAATAAATGGTCTACCTGATTCGGCTGAAAGCATTAAAGTTGCTAACTGAGTCTTATCTCCAAGTTCTGCAATAAAAATAGTTGTAAAACTTGCTATAAATATTGAAAAAAAACTTTTTTCATCACTTTTATTATTAGCATTTTCCATCATTTATCTTTTAATTATTTCCATCTTAAATTGACTCATAATCTCACTATTTTTCCCGTACACCGATGATATATGCTCTTTACAACAATTGATAAGAAATCTATCTCCTTTTCTTAAATATTCTTTAAAATTTTTAGAAAAAACGTCGACTCTACAAAAATAAGGCCTCTTATCATAAATAAGACAACGCATATTCTTTTTGTCTAGATTCTTACACCATCCATCTTTCCCCGTCATTGATTCGATTAGTTTTATATCCTCTTTACTCAGTATATTAAATATTTCATCTCTATCACTCAAATCGAACTTGCAACAAGCACCACATTTTTCAATACATTTCCATGATTTCATGATTTAATTAATTCTTGTAACTTATTGGTACAGTTAATTAGTTTATTTGTAAAAATAGTATCACATTATATATTACTATCTATGGCAACATTAATACCTTTAGCAGTGGTTGCAATCGCAGGACCAGCTATTATTGCATTAGTTTTCTATCGTAGATAATAACCATTTTTCCTAAATGGCAAGGCTAGAAGGAGTCTATTGGGACCTAGATGGAACGATTGCAAATACGGAATTAGAAGCTCATCTACCAGCATTTAATAAATCTTTTAAGGATTTAGGAATGAACTGGTATTGGGATGATAAAACTTATATAGATTTACTTAAAATAAATGGAGGACGAAATAGGATTAGATTTTATGGTCTTTTTAAAAACGAAAAAATTAGTGAAGATCAGATTATAAAAATTCATAATAGAAAACAGCATCATTACCTGAACCTTATTGAAGATGGTGCAGTTAAATTAAAAAAGGGGGTATATAGATTGATATCTGAATTAATGGAAAAAGAAGTTAGACAATTTATTGTTACTTCAAGTTCAAGAATACAAGTTGATGTTTTAATGAATATTTTATTTAAAGATATCAATCCCTTTGAATTCTTTATTACAAGTGAAGACGTTAAATCACATAAGCCCGCACCTCTACCTTATTTAAAAGCTATAAGATTAAGTAAGATTAATAAAAGTAACTCTATCGTTTTTGAAGACTCTATTCCTGGCGTAACATCTTCTCTATCTGCAAATCTCCTGACTATCTGTGTCCAATCAAATATACCTGTTAACTTTAGTAATGAAATTAACCTAGATCTTTTAATTGATAGTCTTGGCGATGACAATCATCCTACAAAAATAATAAAAGGCAATCTAATCCCTAATAAATATATTAACTATGCTTTTCTAAATAAATTTCTTAACCAGTATTAAAGGATGCAGAATACAAGATTTTCAATTATTAATGATAAAATTTCGAAATTATTTTTTGGTTTTTTAGAATCTAGCTGGAGATCAAAGTCAATTAATCTCATTTCAATATTGTTTGGATATTTTTTATTTGCAAATTTCATAACAAAGTTTATTTCTGAGGGAGAAAATGAACTAATAATGGTACCAATTATTATTTTAGCTTTAGAAGTTATTATAAGAATCAGACCTAAAAATAAGTCTCAATTCTTTTTATTGTGGTCCATAGCTGATAAATTTAGGATTGGCGCAATATATGCTTTAATTCTTGAAGCTTTTAAATTGGGATCTTAATATTTAATCCTCTTCCTCCTCTTCAATAGGATATACAAATCCTTCAGCTTTCCCAGTTAATACTGATTTTCCTAAGGAAAGAGCTTTTTTGGCTGCATCAGAAGCTTTGGCTTTCCATACTGCATGTCTATGATTTCTCTTGCTTTTAGATTTCTTTTTCTTTGGTACTGCCATTTAAATAATTATCCAATCCTAAAATTATACCCTTTCAACGTGCTTCTCCAAAATATATAGTAAATTCAAAATATGTAAGCATAATTAATAATTACCTATTAATTTTAAATAGAGGTATTGTTCTAGATTAGTGTTTTTAAAATCAAGCTTTGTTTATTCAAATTCTAAATCAAGTTACTCTAATCTTTTAAATGAATTAGATTCAGGTAATATAAAATCTCTTTTTTTATATCCAAAAAGAAGGGAAGTTGATGTTATTTATAAAAATGGTCTTAAAGAAAAAATACCGATTTTTTATAATGACCAAATAATTATAGAAAAAGCTGCAGATAACAAAGTAGAACTCACTATAAATAACAGTAGAAAAGATTCTATTAACGCTAATAATACTGCAACTTTCTTTCTATTCCTGATTTTTATTATAGCTATAAGCTTAATCCTTAGAAGCACTTCTCAAATAGCTTCACGTGCATTTGGTTTTGGAAAAAGTAAAGCTAAGTTTTTTACTATAGATGAAGTAGAGACGCGTTTTGATGATGTCGCTGGTGTGCCTGAAGCAGCTGAGGAATTAAAAGAGATGATAAGTTTTTTTAAGAATCCAGAAAGATTAGAAGCACTTGGAGCAAAGGTCCCAAAAGGTGTTTTATTAATTGGTCCCCCTGGCACAGGCAAAACACTCTTAGCTAAAGCTATAGCAGGAGAGTCAGGAGTACCTTTCCTTTCAATTGCTGCATCTGAGTTTGTAGAGTTGTTCGTTGGTGTTGGAGCTAGCAGAGTTAGAGATTTATTTGATAAAGCTCGAGAAAAAGCACCTTGTATTATTTTTATTGATGAGATTGATTCAATTGGAAGACAAAGAGGTTCTGGTATTGGGGGTGGAAATGATGAAAGAGAGCAAACATTAAATCAACTTTTAACTCAATTAGATGGGTTTACTGAAAATTCAGGTGTAATTGTTATTGCAGCTACAAATCGCCCAGATATCCTTGATAGTGCATTATTGAGACCAGGACGTTTTGATAGAAGAATTGAAGTTCTACTCCCTGATGTTGAAGGAAGAAAAAAAATACTATCTGTACATTCACTTACAAAACCACTATCTGATAGTGTTGATTTATCTTTTTGGGCATCAAGAACGGTTGGGTTTTCTGGTGCTGATTTAGAAAATTTAATGAATGAAAGTGCTATACATTGTGCAAGAGTTTCAGATGTAGAGATAACTAATAATCATATTGAGAATGCTTTAGAGAAAATTACTCTTGGATTAAGAACCTCAAAAATATCAAGTATGAATACTAAGAAATATAGAGCTTACAACGAAGTTGGAAGAGCTATTGTGGCTTCTGTAAATAATGGAATAGATTCAATTGATAAAATCACAATACTTCCAAGAGCTGGCTATATAACAGGTTTTACAAAAATTGCTCCTGATGAAGAGGTTGTTAGTAGTGGGTTAATAACTAGGAAATTACTATTTTCAAAAATTGAAGTTGCATTGGCAGGAAGAGCTGCAGAAATAGTTGTCTTTGGAAAGAGTGAAATAACACAGTGTGCAGAAAGCGATTTAAGGTTTGCAACTAGATTAGCTAAAGAAATGGTTACAAAATATGGATTTTCAGTGATAGGACCAGTCAATTTGGATCAAAATAAAAATGAAGTTTTTCTAGGGAATAGTTTATTAAATAATAAATCCTTACTAGCCGATAAGACATCAAAATTAATAGATGATGAAGTTATTAAGATTGCCAAAAAAGCATTAAATAAATCTATTAAAATTATTAATAACAATAGAAAGATATTAGATAAACTGGTCGAAGTCTTAATAGATGAAGAAACTATAGATAAAATAAAATTTAAAGAAATAACAAAAAACAAACTTAAAGTATAATTAATATGTAATTTTAAAATTTACTCATTAAGTTAAATCCTCTCACTTTATTCATATTTGTTATTTTAGTTAACTTATATCCTATCGCCCAAAATCAATGGTTAAATTTGTCTTCGCTTGAAGTGGAAGGCTTAAATATTTATACAAATTTGTACTTAATAAGTGGCTTTTTATTTCCTTCGTTAATTTTAATAATATCAAATACAAACTTCTCATCTTATCAATTCAATAATAAGAGTCCTAAATTTAAGAGTATTAAAAATTTATCTTTTTTAGTATTAAGTAATCTTTTATTTTTAGCATATTTATTGTCAAATTATATTGTTATTTTTTTTGATTTGCTTTTTAAATTAATTAATAACTTTAATTTTAACTTAGGCATAGAATCCTTTCCTTATAATCTTATTTATATAATTGTTATAGGGCTGCTATTAATTAATAAATCAAAGGTATTAATAAAAAAATCAATATTATTTATTTTTCTTTTTATTTCAATAACAATATGGTTAACAACTATTAATCAATTAGATTTAGAATATAATTACTTTTATAATCATATAATTTTTAAGAATTTTTTTGAAATTAAAAATTTAAATATATTAAATACTTTAAATCTTTTATTAATTGAAATCTGTTTTTACTTTTGGTCATATATCTCATATAAAAATAATCTAAGCGATTGGAAGGTTTTATTTCCAGATAAACAAGACTTGAATCCATTATTAAATATTTTACTTTTTTATGCATGTACAATTTTTTATTATTCCCGCTGATTAATTACTAATATATAAATTACGTTAAATTTATAATTTTTAAATTAAATCAAATATTGTAATTTAATGCATTCACATAAAAATGCTATTAAATATAGAATTTAATTATCTTAATCTTCGATGTTTAATACTTTAGAAATTATTTTTATTTTGCCTTTAAACTTATTTAAATAGTTAAAGATAATACTAATATTTATTTTAGAAAATCTTTTCAAGTAATTTAAAAATTTTAAAGTGCAGCGAAATAATCTTTACTTCCTTTGGGATCCTCTAGCATTGTTTTATCTCCTGGAGTCCAGTTTGCAGGACAAACCTCATCTGGATTTTTTTCTACATATTGGTAACCTTGTAAAATTCTTAAGGTCTCGTCAACATTTCTTCCCACAGGAGCTTTGTTAACAGTTGTATGCATAACTATTCCAGCAGGGTTGATTAAGAAAAGACCTCTATCAGCCTCTCCATCATCATTTAACACATTGTAAGCTTGTGCTATTTCTCTTTTAAGATCAGATACTAAAGGATAATTAATATCTCCTATGCCTCCTTCATTTCTTGGTGTCTGAATCCATGCAAGATGACAATGTTTGCTATCAACAGAAACCCCTAGTATTTCTGTATTATTAGAAGAAAAATCAGCATATCGATCACTAAAAGCTGTAATTTCAGTAGGGCATACAAATGTAAAATCTAAAGGATAGAAGAAAAGAACTACCCATTTGCCTCTGTAACTTGATAAAGTTATTTCTTTAAATTCTTGATCGTAAACTGCTGATGCAGTGAAATCTGGTGCTTCTTGACCAACTCTTAAGCTTCCGCTAATTGTCATGGAATTCTATGTCCTGAATTTTTTATAGTTTGATCCTTAAGATCAATTAATATATTATAATTTTAAAATTATTGAATTAGCAAGTTATTTTTTTTTAGATATGAAATGGCATCATTCTTTTACAAGGAAATTTACAATAATGAATCATGGGAAATTATTAAGAAATTTAAAAAAAGAATTAATCAAATATCCAATCAAAAGAGATAAAATGTAACTAACAGCTCTTGTGTTTTTTTAGACCTTTAAACGAAGCAAATCAAATATATAAATATAAGAAATAAATAATTATTAATCTTATTTAATCGTCAAAATAAGTTAATAAATATAAACACATAAATCATTAGATTAATTTTGAACTCTTTAGATTTAACGATAATATTCAATATATTTTTGGTTAATAAATTAAAATTTCAATAGATATAAAACTATAAATTAAGAAATTCAAATAAAAGTTATTTTATTTTCGAAATTTTCTTTTTAATAGATCTACAAAAGTTTTCTAATCTTTCTGATCTTGTTAAATCAGGTAAAGTCCAAACAACTTCATTCCCACAAAATGAATCGTCAATCCATTCTTTATATTCTCCTCTTAGAGAAGTAATATCTACATTTGAAGAACTAATTAATCTTTTCTTATAATTCTTCTTGATCTCTTGGAGATTCTTATTTAAATTAAATCTCATAACTTTAATGCATATACTATAAATCTATCATCTAGGTAGTAAATATAACGATTTAATGATTTTTAAGTATTTTGAACTACATGAAATAATCCAAATGAATATCCACCTATAAGGATCCAACCTAATATGCTTGAAATGATTGTAGATCTTCTATTATGCCTTCTAAGAGCTTTTTCTATCATCTCTTCAGCATCATTTTTTGAAATATAATCATTTAAGTGGTCTTTTTGTATCATTATTTTTTATGAATAACTTCAATAATCCTAGTTGATTTTTTTTTAATATGGGCACATATATTATTTATTTATTTATTTAAGTAATTAGACTTATTTCTTAGTTATAAATCAATTTAAAGAATAATTTATATCTTTTAACTATTTATAATCTTATAATTATTGTTCTTTATTTATTATTTATTAATCATTTATTTATGTTTAAAGATTAAACTATAAATTAATACGTATTAATCAAAAAATATTATTATGATAGCCTTAAATGATTAATTAATTTAATTTAAAATTTATAGATATTTATGGACATAAATAACAATATAGAACTATTAAATACCTTTCTTACGAAGATGAGATGTAATTTTTCAGAAAAATTATATATTCTCCATCTAGCAAAGGTTTCAAAAAATATAGATGAATTAAAAGAAAATATTAAATGGGAGCAAAAAAATTTAAATATAAAATAAAAATAAAGAAAAATCTATCAATCAAAAAATAAATATAGTATTAAATAAAAAAAATGATCAATAATAACAAAAAAAGGCTTAAAATTCTTAAAAATCTACAAGAAGCATTTTATATTGATGAATGTCATGCTAGTAAAGCAAGTAGTGAATTAATGCTAAATAGAATTTGTATTAATGATCAAAAAGAATTTCCTTTCTCAAATTTCCTAGGGAGCTAAATATTAGACATTTCTTAACAGCGAATATTGTGAAGCAATAGTAAATTCATTCTTAATTTTTTATGGATGTTCTTAAATATCGATTATAAAAGTTTAGTTAGATAAATTTTCACTATGAGCGGAGATAATATGTATGGTAAGCAACCACTAAAATTCTATTCAGAACATTTAACAGTAACTAAACTTTCATTAATAGAACACTTACTAAAAAAAACATCTAATCATTCTGACTTTCTTGAGTTGGAAGACAAATTTAAAGTTTGGCAAAATCTCTTAACACAATAAATTTTAGATAACTGAATCTTAGACACAAAATTAAAAACTTTATTCATAACAAGTTGTTATCGAATATTTGTTTTATTTTTGATCTCTTATCAATATTTTCTTTTTCCCAAAGTAAGCCTATCTCATCTTTTTTGTATGGCTTGGCTTCATACGCTAAGTACCAAAGAATAAATCCAATTGGTATTGCTACTAGTTCCATGTTTTTATGATTGACATATATCTAATATAGTGCAACACTATTTATATGCAAGTGTCACGCTATTTTAAATAATGCCTTCACCTAGGAAGAGAATAGGCTTTTTACCAGGAGTAGAAGTACAAGAAATAATTGATAGTATTTGCAATGAAAAAGGACTAAGTCAATCTAAAGTTACAGGTTTATTAGTAGAAGAGGCTTTAAAAAAAAGAGGTTTATATGAGCCTAAAATAGGCAAAAAGGAATTTGTAGATAATCTAACTGAAGTTGTATTTTCTGATTTCTATAGCAATAAGAATAAGGATTCTGATATTTTTGAAGACAATAAGGTTTTACCTAATAAAAATATTTTAAATAAGAATAAAAGCAATGAGATGCTTTTTAGTAAGGATGAATTTGAACTTTTAAAAGATTATATTGAATTCAAAAGATTTAAATCTATGATGAGAAGGATTGATAATGAAAAGATTGGATGATTAAAAAAAAAATTAAGTGTCACACTATTTAAGTTTCCGTTTTGTTTTATCGACAAAAAATCTACAATAAAGAATTATTTTTTGATAACCTTTGCAGTGATTACTTTACTGTTTTAATTTTATTTAATTTTGGTGTTGAATAAAATATGGTTTTCAAAGTTAAAAATATTATTCCTAAAGTTAAAATAGGAATTATATAAATAATTAAATCATTATTTAGTGGAGAAATATTACTAAAAATAATATGCATAAAGAATTTTGTAAAAGACATTTTTATATAAGATTATCTAACTAATACTTAGCAAAAAATATTTTTAATGTCATTTTATTATTGGAATAGATTTTAAAAAGTTTACTTAACAAATAATATTTGTACTTTATGTTCGATTTAAATTGCGAAAATTTTCCTAACGAATATATTATTCATTAAATATTTATAAATATATCTATCTTTAGATTTGTATTTGTAAAAACAATTAAGTAATTTATACATTTGCTTTTTTCTAAAACTGCTCTTATATATAAATAGTTAAGTTCTCACTTATGAAAATTATTTTTAATAATTTCCTTTGTTGGATTCTCCTTCGCTCTGTTGAAATATATTATGGTGATTCCTTAAATGAAATTAAAATAACAGAATAAAATAAGTTATATATTGATCTTTTTTTAAGATTATAGTAATGTCTCGAGCGTGACTTGAACACGCGACCTGCGGGCTATGAATCCGCCGCTCTAACCAGCTGAGCTACCGAGACGTTTTTCCATTTTAAATCATTCTAGGTATTATTGATAATAATTTTTTGTTAATTGTTTGTTCGCCTCATAAATAGCAATACCACAGGCAACTGATAGGTTAAGACTTCTTACTCCATCTCTCAATTTAGAGTTACGCTCTTTTTTCGGCATATATATTGAAACTAAAGCATTACTTTGATTAATAATTTCATCTGGTAACCCAATATCCTCTCTCCCAAATAATAAGATATCTTCATTTTTGAAAATAAATTCGTTTAGAAAAATACCATTTTTTTTACTAAATGAGATTATCCGTTTGTTTTTATTCGATTTTAAAAAATCATTAAAATTTCTGAATTTTTCAATTTCTAATAAATGCCAATAATCTAGTCCTGCCCTTTTTAAATATTTATCATCCAGACTAAAACCAAATGGTTCAATTAAATTCAGTGTTAAGTTAAATGCAGCACAAGTTCTAGCAATACTTCCTGTATTTTGAGGAATTCTTGGTTCGAAGAGAGCTATTTCCAATATTTTCTTATATATCTATGAATATATCATCTAATCTTAGAGCTTTTCCATTTATAGTAAGCCAATTTTTATCAGCGATTTTTGTAATTGCATTCATAATTTCACCTAATCTATCAGCAAATAGATTACCAACTTTGTATTCAGAGACCAATCCCCAGCCCACCTGTTCACCGACAATGATTAAGGTGTTCTTATAATTTAATAAACATTTTAAAAGACTTTTCTTATATACTGACCATTCATTATCATCCATTGAAATACCTTTCATTACAAATCCTCCTACAGAATCAATTATTAATGTATCTTTTTCATTATTTAAAACATTAATAAGTTCATCCGTCTCTATTGTCTTCCAATGATTTGGTCTCCTAATTCTGTGTTGCTTAATGCGATTTTGCCACTCTAAATCATTATTTCTTTTTTGAGATAAAGCAATATAAGTAATTTTATTATAATTTTTAGCTAATTTTTCAGCAAATTTGCTTTTACCACTCCTAGTACCACCACTAATTAAATATATTTCAGCCATTCAAAAAAGACTTATATTATTGCTTAGAAAAATAGAAAGTAGCTAAAGGTATAATTGCCGCAGCAACTATTAAACCAATAACAACATAAAGAGCATTAGATGTTTGAGCATCTGAAGTTCTCATAACGTTAAAATTCGGATCAACTACGGGATTCTCTATAGAAGATGGCTGACTTTTTTCATAATTAATTAATGATTTTTGTTGAGTTACCATAAAGATATTATTATTAGAATTGTTGCTTAGAGTTAAACCTTTTAAAGGGAAAGTAATCAAAGTAATAATTAGAAAAGAAATTGAAGCAAATTTATTAAAAAGCTTTGTCATTTTTTAAGAATTTAACACTTTGATATTTTAAAACTATTAATATAGCTTCTGTGGCAATTCAATCAAATATAGTTCGATTACGCCTCATTGTTTTTCAAAGATGAATGGAATTTAACGGAAAAACGCTTATAGTCGTTGGCTCTATTTTGTTTATATTTCAATTAGCAAATTTTATATCCTTAGAATTAATAACTCCTGAACTTGAGAGAGCACAGGTCTTAGCCGCTCTTTCATCTATAATTATAATTCTCATAGGATTCTTATTTGAACGATTTAATCCAGTTTCAGGCGAAAAGATAAACCTTGAGGGTGATAATCAATTCATTTATGATGAAAAAATTCCAAAAGATTTATTAAATGAATTAGCTTGGGGATCAGAGGCTATATTAACCTCAACTGCGGCTGCCTCAATCCTTATTAGTTATAGAGGTAGAAATATATTAAAAAGAGGCATAGTATCAAAAGAGGAATTTGTTCCAGGAGAATGTTGTTCAAGATCAATAAAAGATATGAAATTGATATCACTTGCTAATACAAAACTTTATCCTGGCAGAGATGAATTTGAAAATTTCTGCTATAAGGTTCCTTCAATTTTAATAGTCCCAATAAATAATCAATCATTTATTTTAATTGGTGGATGGTCCTCAAGATGCTTTACAAAATCCGATGAGAAATGGATTAAAAATTGGGCAAGAAAGGTCTCTTGTATGTTAGATGTGAAAAGTTTTTAAAATTTAATCTTAGATTTCACTCTTTCTTTATTGGAATCTGATTTGAATATCAAACTTTTATTTGATAAATCATAATAGGCATTCTCAGCTCTTAAATTATAATTCGAATTATTTTTACTATTTTTATAAAAATACTTTACTGGATTGTAGAATTTCACAATATTAGAATATTTGTTTAATATTGCTTTACTCGATATCAGATCGATGTTTTTATTATTTAATCTTACATTTCCATCTAATGTAAAGTCAGAATTTTTAATATCCCAATAAAAGTTATCTGCATTTATATTATTTTTATCATCTGAGGCATCAAAAATCTGTATATTGCCACTTAATTTTATTGTTTCATGATTCAGTAGTTCCGCTTTATTAGAGTAAACAATATAAGTAATTTGATTTTTATCATAAAAAACTATTTTAGTTTTTTCTAATAAATATATTTGAGATTTTTTATTGAATTTTGATTTTGGACTAGTTATATCATAAAGTTTTTCCCCTACACTAGACAATTGGCTCATATTGAAATCATTTACTATTAAGCTAACTTCCTTATTTTGATTGGTGTTAAAATCACAAGAAGAAATAAATAAAAGAATGATTGAAAGAAATATATATTTGATTTTACTCATACTCTAGTTTTTCTATTACTGGAATAGGTTGAGGTAATTTTGATCCGGGTTTAAGTTTTCCCCAAATTAAATTTTCTTTCCAATTATTATTATCTTTATCTATCTGACCTAATTGTTGAAGAATATTATTTGAGAGTTCAGACACTATTGGATTTAGCAGTAAACCAATTATGCGATTTGACTCTAATACGTTGTAAATTATTTGTTTAACGTTATTCTTTTTATGTTCATCTTTAATTAACACCCATGGTTTTTCATCATTCAGATATAAATTAATCTTAATTGCAAAATTGAGAATATTATTGCATGCTTGACTAATCTCGTATTTATCAAAGTTTCTGATATAAATATCTATGGTATTTTGAGCTAACTCCTGAAAATTTTTATCACTAGTATTTATATCTGTTGGAACAGAGTTATTAAACCATTTCCTAGACATAGAGGTTGTCCTATTTAATAAATTACCTATGGTATTTGCCAGATCATTATTTACGATATCAACAAATCTTTTATCTTGAAAATCACCATCACTTCCTAAATTAATATCCTTTAATAAGAACCATCTGACTCTATCTTCGCCATATTGTGATAATAGAATTGAAGGATCTAATATGTTACCAATACTTTTTCCCATTTTTAGACCTTCTCTTGTTAGGAATCCATGGCCAAAAACCTTCTCTGGTGGCTTTATCCCTGCTGAAATAAGCATCGCTGGCCAATATACAGCGTGAAATCTAAGTATGTCTTTACCTATTAGGTGTAGATTTGCAGGCCATCCAAGTCTTAAAGAGTTATTCAAGGATTGATCTGATTCATTTAAAGTAATTGCACTTATATAACCTAACAAGGCGTCAAACCAGACGTAAAAAGTATGGCCCTTTTCATCTGGGACTGAAATTCCCCAATCAAGATTTGTTCTCGAAATAGAAAAGTCTTTTAATCCCTTCGAAACAAAATTCTTTATTTCATTTCTCCTTTCTTTTGGCTCTATAAAATTTGGATTATTAATTAATTCTTCTATCTGATTTTGATATTTTGAAAGTTTAAAAAATAAATTTTCCTCGTTTTTCCATTCTAAATTCTTTTTATGAATAGGACATTGGTATGAAGGTGAATTATCTGGATTATCCTTAAATTCCTCGCATCCAACACAATACCAGCCTTTTTGAACACCCATATATATATCATTCGAATCTTTTACTTTTTTATAAAATTCATAAACAATAGATAGATGATGCTTAGAACTAGTTCTTATAAACTTATCGAATGTTATATTCCACTTAGTCCAATTAGATAAGAAAATATCAGAGGTATCATCACAATGCTCTTTAGGGGTAACACCATTACTTTGAGCAGTTCTTTGTATCTTCAAACCGTGTTCGTCAACACCTGTTATAAATATAACTTTTTCTCCAACCAACCTTTTATATTTAGCAATTGTGTCACAAATTAAGGTGGTATATACGCTACCTAAATGTGGCTTATCATTAACATAGTACAAAGGAGTGGTTATGATATAAGTCATTTACTTGATTTTTAATATTAAAAATAATTTAAAAAAAGATCATTAAATTATTAATTAATAAATTCTAAAAGATTTGAATTCTCATTTAAACTATATTTTACTTTGTATAACTTATTTGTATAAGTATCTATTGAAATATAAAGACTAATAAGAGTTTCTAAATATAATTCCGGAAAATAAACCAGGGCTATATTTTTTTTAAAATTAACCCATCTTATAAAAATTAACTTATGAAATTTATTATTATTATTATTAAAGTATATTTTTAAATACTTTAGTCGGTTTTCCTTAATAATATTGTTTAACTCTAGTTGTTTTAGTTTTATATTTTCGATTATCAGATTAATACAATCCTCTGAAAGAACATCTTGATTATTAAACTTTAAATACAATTGTCTTTGTACTATTAAATCTAAATATCTCCTTAATGGAGAGGTGGCTTGGACATAAGTTTCTAGACCCAATGTTTCATGTTTACCAGGTTTTATAGATATGTAACTTTTTCCTATATATTGCTTTAAAATAGAATACTTAATTAAGCTATTAGAATTTTTTTGCAGTATCTCATTTGGTTTGCAGTTTATTTTTTGTAATCGAAAAGGTGCCGGAATCTTGCAATTATTCAGAAAATCGCTTATAACAAAACCCATCAAAATCATTGCTTCTGAGACAAGTTGATGTGCATCTGTTTTGTAAATTTTTTCAATAGAAATAACATTATCTTCTGAAATTATTTTTGAATATGGAGAATCAAAGATTAAAGCACCTTTAGATTTCCTGTAATTAGTACTTTTTTTAAGTAAATTATTTAAAACAATTAATTCATATTCTTCATTGGGTTCTAAATCAATTATTTCAGAGGTTTCTTCATATGTAATTTGATAATTAGGCTTAATAATAGCCTCTGTTAATTCATATTCTTTAATTGAACCATTTTCGTTCAGTTCTATTCGTGCACTAATTGTTTCTGATAATTTATTTTGTTTTAAGTTCGCCTTCTCAATAATACTATTTGAGAGCATAGGAATATGTTTATCAATTAAATAAACGCTTGAACAATTATTTCTGGCTTTTTTATCTTCATCAGAGCCATAGTTAAATATTTTACAAGGATAACTAATGTGAACCCATATAAAATTTCTATTGTTTTCACCAAATTCTAATGAAACAGCATCATCTATTTCTTCTGGATTTTCAGAATCTATTATGAATGTTTTAAGATCCGTTAAATCTCTCAAATTTTGAATTTTTTAACCTTCTGGATTAACAAATGGAAGGAGTGCTACAATTCTTGCCCTTTTTACCGCTAATGTTAGATCTCTTTGTTGTTTTGCCGTTAATCCTGTCATTCTCCTTGGGAGAATTTTTCCCCTTTCAGTAATAAACTTTTTTAATAACTCAACATCCTTATAGTCGATAGGGTCTCCTGGCTTAATTGGTGATAGTTGTTTTTTAAACATAGAATTTGACATTTTTTATTTAATCTCCTTGTGTATAGTCATTTTATTTAGCTGCGGACAGAACTTTTTTAGTTCTAATCTTTCGGTTGTATTTCTACGGTTTTTTTCGGTAGTATATCTAGAAACTCCTGGTTTTCTCATTTTAGAAGCGGGTGTTGTACGACATTCTGTACATTCAAGAGTTACAACTATCCTGGTGCCTTTTTTGGCCATTTTA
>CAYSSQ010000024.1:0-17839 GCA_964433825.1 uncultured Prochlorococcus sp.
TCAAGTAAATAAGTAGACAAAAAAATTTCTTAACTATTACAACTATAATTTACTACCAGTTAAATAAGCTTTTTGCTAATGTATAAAAAGAGATACGTTTTAGTCATTTTGTGCTCAAGGTCGAAAAAGTTAAAAAGAAGAAAAAAATAGAAAAAAAGCAAACGGTTTGCTTGGCAAATGGCTTGGAAGTTTCTAAATTTGAAGATTTTAAAAAAAGTAGTAATTTTCTAAAAGAGCCTTTAGCCAGCGAATTAAAAAATGATAGTGATCATTTTACTAATGATGCTGTTCAATTACTTAAATTTCATGGTAGTTACCAACAAGATGATAGGGAGAACAGAAAACCGGGTGCAAAAGATTGGCAAATGATGCTTAGATTGAGAAGCCCAGGAGGTGAAATACCTGGAAAACTTTTCATTGCATTAGATGATTTATCTAACACGTTAGGTAATGGCACTTTAAGAGCAACGACAAGACAAGCATTTCAAATGCATGGGATAAGGAAAGATAAATTAAAAACAGTAATCAACACAATAGTTAGTTCAATGGGAACCACATTAGCGGCATGTGGAGATATAAATAGAAATGTTATGGCTCCAGCTGCGCCATTTGAAACCTCTGAATATAAAATAGCAAGAAGCCTAGCGATACAAGTTGCAGATTTATTAACACCAGTTGCCGCTCAAGGAACATTTCTTGAGTTATGGGCAAATGGTGATCTTGAATATAAAATCAAGCCTGATAGTGATGTCAAATCCAAAAGAAAATTACAATTTAATGAGTATGTTTATAGTGGTGTAAAAAATGAACCTCTTTATGGTGCAACATATTTACCTCGAAAATTTAAATGTGCCGTTACAGTTCCAGGAGATAATTCCGTAGATTTATTAACTAATGATATTGGTTTAGTAGCTTTCACATCCAAGGAGGGTCAACTGGAGGGATGTAATTTTTATATTGGTGGAGGTATGGGTAGAACTCATAATAACGAAGAAACATTTGCAAGAATAGCTGATCCGCTTGGATATGTAGATAGAGAAGAGGTTTTTGAATTGATAAACAGCATAGTTGCTGTTCAAAGGGACTATGGCGACAGGAAAAATAGAAAAAACTCTAGAATGAAATACCTCTTACATGAGAATGGTATTAAATGGTTTAAGAAAATACTAGTCGAAAAGTATTTTCAAAAGAAAATAAAACCTTTACGGAAAGAGCCCGAAAATAAACTTATTGATTATTTGGGATGGCAAAGACAGGACAATAATTTTTGGTTTGTAGGCTTACCTTTATTATCAGGAAGATTACAAGGAGAGAAAAAATCTACTTTAAGGGCTTTGGTTGAAAAATATAATCTTAATTTAAGAATCACCCCTAATCAGGATGTACTTATTACTGATATTCCAAATAAAGAGAAACAAAAAATACAGAATCTATTAGATAAAATTGGTTATTCAAGACTTGATGATATCAACGAAATCCAAAGACATGCTCTTGCATGCCCCGCTTTACCATTATGTGGCTTAGCAATGACTGAAGCAGAAAGAATATTGCCCGATATACTTGAAAGGATTGAAATCTTATTAAAAAGTCTTGGAATAAAAAAGACAATTCTATTTAGAATGACAGGCTGCCCCAACGGCTGTTCAAGACCATATATGGCTGAGTTGGCCTTAGTAGGAAGTGGACTTAATAAATATCAATTATGGTTGGGTGGATCAAAAAATTTGCAACGGTTAGCTAAACCTTACTTACAAAGAATGCCTTTGGAAGATCTTGAAAGTACTTTGAAACCTTTACTAATTGAATGGAAAGTTTTATCTGAGCGAATTGATTTTGGAGACTTCGTTAATTTAAAAGGAGAGACTTACATAAGCGAATTGTTAAATAAGTAAAAAATACTAAACCTTACCATAGATAGCTTTTTTCTTATTATTTTTCCAAGCCCATAGTTGATCTCCATAACTGAAATGCCACCACTCATTCGGATGCTGAGCGAAACCAAATTTATTCATGGTTTCTTGTAATATTTTTCTTCTAAGGTGCCAATCCTTCTCTTTTTGATTTGAACCGTGCTGATAATAATCAGGTATAGCAGTATCATCCATTTGATCTATCTCACATCCCATATCAAGAAGCTTTCCACTTTTATCTAAAAGCGTAATATCTAAAGCTGCGCCCGTTGAATGAGGAGGAGGATTATTAATATTCGGAGAAGGAAATGCCCAAAACTTTTCTACTTTTTTAATTATATCTGGATAAGAATTTATATTTTCTCGAGAAAAAACTATTCCATTTTTTTTACATTCATTCTTACAAGCAAAATAAAACATATATTCTTGAACTTCAAAAGGACGCCAACTATCATAAATAATAAAAAAGTAATCCTTATAATTAGCCTTTAGGTAATTATTAGCCTCCAATAATCTATTTAAAACATTACTCCTTAGATTCCAAATATTTTTTTTATTTATATAAGGTGCTCCTAATTCAGAATATGGATGAGGTGTAAAAAAATTAATAGTGTTAGGAATTTCTACTAATTCCTCTCTATTATCAACTATTGGGATATCATTCCAAGGTTTCAAAAATACTACATATATTTAATTCATAATTACACAAATTTATATAAATTCAATAAATAATTAATTTAAAAAATCATGAATAAATTTATTATTATTGTTATCCAAAATTATCTTTTTAAGTATTTTATTTTTATCCAATAAAGGGTCCTTTAAAAGAATTGCATTTGCCTCATCTCTTGCTTTATCAATAAGAATTTTATTCTTAGGAAGATTATCAAGAATAAAATCAGGGAGACCTGATTGCTTATATCCCAAAATCTGTCCAGGACCTCTTAATTCCAAATCTTTTTCCGCAATATAAAATCCATCATTAGAAGTTTGCAATACTTCTAATCTTTTATTTGTTGAGGTATTATTTTCACTTGTTACCAAATAGCAATAAGATTTATAAGAGTCTCTTCCTACTCTTCCTCTCAATTGATGAAGTTGAGAGAGTCCAAATCTCTCTGAGTTATAGATAACCATTATAGAGGCATTTGGAACATCTATCCCAACTTCTATTACTGTTGTCGAAACTAATATATTGATATCATTTTTTATAAATAAATCAATAATATTATTTTTCTCTTCGGAATTAAGTTTGCCATGCAATATCCCTAATTTAAATTGATTAAAGATTTTCTCTGAAAGATATTTATATATTTTACTCACTGAATTCAAATTTAATTTTTCCGATTCCTCAATAAGAGGTAATATTACATATGCTTGTTTACCTTTATAAATTTCCTTTTCTACAAATTTAAATAATTCAGATATATTTTTCTCCTCAATTATTTTTGTTTTCACAGGAATTCTTCCTGGAGGTAGTTCATCTATCTTACTAACATCTAAATCTCCATAAATTGACAAGGCAAGAGTTCTTGGAATAGGTGTTGCAGTCATTGAAAGCAAATGAGTATTATCTCCTTTACGCAAAAGTCGATTCCTTTGATTAACACCAAATCGATGCTGTTCATCAATAACAACCAAGCCCAAAGAATTAAAAATGACCTTATCTTCAAATAAAGCATGAGTCCCAACCAAAATATTAATATGTCCATTAAAAAGATCTGTTAATATTTTTTTCCTTTTTTTCTGAGAAGTATTACCCGTCAATAATTCAACATTAATAAAAAGAGGTGTTAAGGTCCTGATTAAATTTTGGAAATGTTGTACTGCTAAAACTTCCGTGGGAACCATAAAGGCACCTTGGAATCCATTCTCGACCATATATAAAAGTGATGCAATTGCCACTATGGTTTTTCCACTCCCAACATCACCTTGCAATAATCTAGACATTGGATTAGGACCTTTTAAATCAAATTTAATTTCTTCTAATACTTTTATCTGAGATTTTGTTAAGCAGAAAGGGATATTATCCAGAAATTCTTTAAGAAGGGATTCCTCTCCTCTAATAGTCTCCTTGAATTTAATAGATTTTCTTTTATTTTTCTTTATTAAAAATTTCAACTGCAAAAGTAATAACTCATCAAAAAGTAGTCTTCTTTTTGATTCTTCTAGACAAAGTTGATTCTTTGGTAAATGTATATTTATTAGTGCTTCTTTTAATGAAAATAAAGTTAATGAGTCAATTTGCTGAGGACTTAAAATATCAGGAAATTCGCGTGAACAGAATAATATACGCTTTATAATTTTTATATAGTTTATATTAGATATAGATTCGGCAAGAGAGTAAATAGGTAATATTTTTCCAGAAAAGTTAAGATTATTTTCATTATCATTAAGAATTTCTATTTGAGGATCTATAAAAGATCTACCGTAATTTGTCATTTTAACTTTTCCAGATACAGCTAATTTTGTACCTAATTTATATTTACTTTTTTGGCTTGAAAAAAAAGTATATGATGAAAATCTCTTTCCCAGAAAGAATTTAGTTATTTTTATTGATCCTGTTTCATCAAATAAAGTAATGTTCATTATTGATAAATAAGATTTGTTTTTACTTTTATACATATAAAATTTCTTAATATTCCCTGTACAGGTATAAGTAGATTCTGTTTTGAGATTAATTATCTTTTGTCTATTTGAATAATCTAAATATGTCCTAGGAAAATAACTAATAAGATCTTTTATATTAAACAAACCCAATTTATTTAAATTCTCCTGATATATTTTCCCAATACCTTTTATTTCCGATAATTTTGAAGAAAGTTTTAAAGAGCTTATTTCAAGTTTTTGTTCATATGAGTTTGAAGAATATTTAATTACTGGAGAATCAGTTGATTTTCCTAATTTGAAAAGTAATTTTCTTGTATCAATTATTAGCCTCTTTCTTTGACTTATATTTAAATTATTATATTCCTTATATTTAACGCAAAAATTACCAAATTTTTCCAGATAATCTTCTTTTAAATTTAGATGATCTAATTTTTCTAAAGATTCAAAAAGATATTCATTAAAGTATTTTTCCTTTCCCAAAATATTAATAAATTCAGCCTCAGATTCTAGTGTTAGAGACTTTTGTAATGGCCTAATCCAATCTTTTAGATATTCTGAATAATAAACTTTTGCATTCAATTTAAAAAATTAATTACTATGAACTTTACTTGTACCATAATTAGAATTAAGTTTTTTATTACTCCAATAAAATTCTTTTTTTATTAATTCTTTTAGATGATTTCTTAATTTCGAAATATTATTTCTATGAACATTAATATTTATATTATTAAATTCCACCTCTGTTGGATTTATGTAAAAAAGATATATTTTAGATAAATTTATATTTTTTAAAATTTCATTAATATATAAGAATTCATTTGTTAGTAAATCAAGTTTTGCAATAAAAGGTTTTGGATTAGTACTCAAAAAACTATTTTCAAAAAAATAAGTTATCAAATCCTCGGGAATCATTTCTTTAGTAAAGATAGTTCTAAAAAATATATTATTTACTTCAATAGATATTTTTTTTAATTGAAAACTTAAGCCAATATCAATTAAATCTGACCAGTCTAAAATACTTTTTAATTGATTTTCTTCAAAGATATTAAAAGGTTTAAATTCTACATGAGTATTGTTATTATTTTCCAAAAGATTATTAGGAGAAGTATAAAATTGTTCCTCTTCTTTTTTATTCAGTAAAGAGATATCTGACTCAACATAATTTTTATAATAATTATTATTATCTAAGTCAACTGAATTATTAAGGTTATATTTTCTATTGTTTCCATAATAATAGTAATAATTATCGTTTTGGAAATTTGTTTCCTCGTCAGAGTATTTAGATATAAGATCTTTCTCCGGAATAAATTGATTATTTTTAAAATCATTTATTAAATTTTCATTTCTTTGAATATATAACTGGCCTAATATCGACAATTGTTCAATTGTAAGGAAAGGCAATAATTGATCAATTAATAACTTAATTTCATTTTTTATTAGAAGAGAAATATTGTCTTTACAAACTATTCCTCTTGTATTAGTCATTTCAGCAAGAGAGAATAGGCCTGTACTTACGGAATTAAATATTTGAGTTCTTATTTCAGATAAATATATTTCATAAGAACAGTATAAATCTCTTAGTAATGATTTCTTCCTTTTTTCAAGAAGATCCAGTTGGATATCAACCTTACTGATTCTTTTATCCTTTAAAAATTTGTCCAATTTCTAATTATTTTTTAAAGAGGCGACTTCATCCGCAAATCCAAGTTGATCTACTTCTATACCTTCCCCAAGCGTATATCTTGTAAAACGCCTTACTTTTATGTTTTCACCAATTTTCCCAGCAACCTGCTTCACAAGCTGTTCAACGGTAATAGAACTATCTTTTATGTAGGGTTGATCTAAAAGAGCTAATTCTTTTAATCTTTTAGCAATTCGACCTTCTACTATTTTCCCTTTGATTTGTTCAGGTTTACCAGATAGATCATCTCTTCCCATTTCAATAAGTTTTTCTTTTTCGACAATTTCATTAGGGATATCGTTGATAGACACATATTCAACATTGGGACAAGCCGCTATCTGCATAGAAACATCCTTCAATAGTGATTGAAAGATCTCCCCTCTTGCAACGAAATCCGTCTCACAATTCAATTCAATTAATACACCAACCCTAGAACCTGTATGAATGTAACTTCCAATTGCTCCCTCAGCAGCAACACGGCCTGATTTTTTTTCAGCACTTGCTATACCCTTTTTTCTTAACCATTCAATAGCTTTATCTAGATTCCCATCCGTTTCGTTTAGAGCTTTCTTACAATCCATCATTCCCGCACCAGTTTTATCTCTGAGATCCTTTACTAATTTTGCTGTGATGTTTGACATTTGTATTTAAATTTGATTGTTTTAGTTGTGAATAAAGTTTATAGAGATTATATATCTATCAATTTTTTCTTTGTTCGTTAGATCCTTTTCTACCCTCATTAATGGCATCAGCAAGCCTTCCTAAGACTAACTGAACAGATCTTACAGCATCATCATTGCAAGGAATTGGGACCTCACATAAATCGGGATCACAGTTTGTATCTAGCATTGAGACTAATGAGATATCTAGCTTACGAGCCTCAAGAACAGCATTTGACTCCCTTCTTTGGTCTACAAGAACTACAACATCAGGTAATCTTCTCATATTTTTTAACCCGCCAAGATATTTTTGTAATCGCTCAAGTTCTCTCCTTAGAACTGCCGCTTCTTTTTTTGGTCTCATAGCTATAGCACCGCTTGATTCCATTCTTTCTAAATCTTTAAGTCTCTCAATTCTAGCTTTCATCGTGGTCCAGTTAGTCAACATCCCTCCTAACCATCTTTGGTTTACATAAGCAGCTCCACATCTAGAAGCCTCTTGGGCTACAACTTCTGAAGCTTGCTTTTTAGTCCCAACGAAAAGAAATCTTTTCCCACTTTTTGCAGCAGTTCTTGCCCATTTATAGGCATTATTCATACAAACTGCAGTTTTAACGAGATCAATAATATGTACACCGTTCCTAGCACAATAAATGTACTTTGACATTTTTGGATTCCAACGTCTCGTTTGATGCCCAAAATGAGCACCAGCTTCCATCATTTCAGAAAGAGTTACAACAGCCATTTTTTAATGAGTTTCGGGTTAGCCTCCATCTGACGGGAAATTTAATATTAAATCACCCGAAACTGTCAGATGTGTGGTTTATTATACTTTTTAATTGTAGCAAACAAGTGGTTTTTAGTGAAATTTCTTTTCTTTCTTAAATTTATAAAGTTGTTTCACATATTCATAGTTTAATGGGATTCTTAATATCTCCAATGCGAAACGATTCCTTCCAGTATTTACAAAAAATTCAAGTAATGGATATAAACTTTTTACATTCAAAAGTCCACCAAGACACAAGACTTGCCATAAAATACGATGCAAGAATGTAAATTGGATAATAAATTTTACTCTTAAATTAGGATGCTTTTTATAAAATAAAAGAGCCATTTTAGCTCGTTCCTTTTCTTTTTTAATTAATGAGTTTATTTGTTCACAAGTAAAGCTTGGATGATAATGAAAACCTACAGCTTCAGGACACTTAATTAATTTTGTGCCAAGATTTTTTAATCTTTCACCTAACTCAAGATCTTCCCATCCATATAAACTAAATGAAGTATCGAATAAACCAGCTTTAAGGATTAATTCTTTTGATATAGCTACATTGCCCGTGGCAAAATATGCAAATGACAAATCTGTAATTTTATATTTTTCCATTTCGGGATTTTCAAAATTCGATGTATTAATTACAGAACCGTAAGTAAAACATTTTTTATTATTTTTTTTCCATTCTAAGAATAATTTTTCTACGTGACTACGAATAAAATTATCTAGGACAATTAAATCACTATCAATAAAAATTATTATTTCATTTTTTGCTTTCATTACACCTAGATTTCTTCCTAAAGCTGGTCCACCATGTTTTTGCTTATATAGAACTACATGAGGAAGATTAGATTTATTGTCTTCAATCCATGTGGTTGTTCCATCAGTTGAACCATCATCAACAACAATTATCTCATATTCTTTAATTTGTTTATTTAATTTTTGATTTTCTAGAGAGTATAAACATTTCTCGAGAATTGGTCTCCTATTGTAGGTAGGTATTACTATACTTACGTTCATGACTGAAAATTTTTCTGATGATGATAAACTTTTATCAATTAATTAATTTAGTCTGCTGCTCCACCGTTATTAGCAGTTCCAGTTACATTACCCATTCCATCTGTTCTACCATCCGTTCTTAATTTTCTTTTTTTGAATTTTCTAGCATAAGCTCGATTTCGTTCTTGTTTTTCTTTTTTTAAGTTCCTTCTTTTAGACATAAATAATTTTTTATTTATAACTATATTATCTTATTAAGCGCATTAAATATTTTGCCATCTTCCATATTTAATATCCTATCTGCCATATCTGAAATCCTTGGGTCATGAGTAACCATTAAAACTGAACAATTTTGATCTTTAGCCAACTTTTTTAATAGAGAAACTATTTCTCTACCAGTAACGCTATCCAATGCAGAAGTAGGCTCATCAGCAAGAAGTAGTTTTGGATTTGCTGAAAGTGATCTGGCAATTGCCACTCTTTGTTTCTGTCCTCCAGATAAATCACTTGGAAATTTTCTGGAGTGTCCATCTAAACCAACTTCACATAACCATTTTCTTGCTATTTCTCTCCTCTGCAAATAAGTTAAACCTTTAATTAAATCTGCTCCCATTTGAACATTTTGTTCTGCTGTTAAGCATCTAAGTAGATTGTGCCCTTGAAATATCATCCCAATGCTTCTACGTAGTTTTTGTCTTGTTTTTCTCGAGGCTCCATTTAATTCATTATTTAAAACTTTAAGGCTCCCACTTTGGCATGTTCTCAAAGCCCCGATTAATGTTAATAAGGTTGTCTTACCACAACCTGAGGGACCTTTAAGAAGAACCAATTCACCTTCTTCTATATTTATATTTACTCCATCAAGTACTCTCTTCCTATTCTCACCACTTCCATAAAAATGACTTAATTCATTTATGAGAACTGTGTTTGTGTTCTTAACTTTTGTAAAATCAGCCAGTTTCTTTTTCATAAGTTCTAAAAAATTTCTGCGGGATCAGCATCAACTAATTTTCTCATTGCAATACCAGCAGAACTCATACACATAAATAAAATCAAAACGAAAATCAATATTGATTTATTAGCGTCCATTTCAATTGGTAATCTTGTTGAATTTCTAACTAAGGCATAAAGTACCTGACCTGAAAAATATGCAGGCAAATATCCAAAAAATGCCAATAAGAAACCTTCTCTAGCTACTACAAAGAAGAGAGACTTTAATCTATAACCCATTGCCAACAAAGTTGCATATTCAGGCAGATGATCAGTAACGTCGCTATATAGGATTTGATAAACGACAACACAGCCCACAACAAATCCCATGAAAGCGCCTAAAGTAAAAATAAATCCAATTGCAGTACTATTTCTCCAATAATTTTTTTCAAAATCTATAAACTCTTTTTTTGTCAAGACTCGAACATCGTTTGGAAGCGATTTATTAAGAATTTCAGATACAATCAATGGATTTGCACCTGATTTAAGTCTGACCAAACCTATTTCTATGCTTCCTTTTGGATTACCCGGAAATAGTCTTAGGTAGGTTTCTCTACTAGTTATAAGGTTACCATCTGCTCCAAATGAAGGGCCTAACTTTACTAATCCCTCAACTTTAACTCTTTTACCTGCAACCTCAGTTTCAACTACTCTACCATTTAAAAACCATTCTTCTATGGGTCCAAATTCAGGTCTTGATAAAGAGTCGAAAAGTACACGTCCTGGATTTTTAAGCACTTTCGCTTTTTGAGAAAAATCATTCTCAATCAAAAGAGAATCTTCTGGATTAAATCCCAAAGCAAGAATTGATCGCGTTTTAAGATTCTCAGGATTTCTCCATAACAAGTAATTCAGATTTACTGGAGCTATTGTTTCTACATCTTTTTGTGCAAGTGTTTGAATTAGTCTTCTCCGAGGAAAGCCACTCATACTGATAGAACTTTTTGATCTGGGACTAATAAGAACTAAATCTGCATCAAGTAATTTATGAACTGTGACACTTGCATCAAATAGTCCATCACGGAAACCTAGCTGCATAAACATCAATATACCTGCAAATGATATTCCTGCTATTGCAACAAGTAGTCTTAAAGGTTGACGACTTAATAGCAGCCAAGCTAAGGGGATTTTTCTAAACTTAAAAAAATTCATTTTGGTAAAAACCTTGCAATTACTTTCATACCAGCAAAGTTCCTCACAAATTCTATAGATTCTTGTTCAAGCTCAATAAGAACCTCAATTATTCGAGCATCTGCATCTCCAGTAGGATCTGTTGATAAAACATTTCTTTGTTTAACTCTGGGACTAATTCTTTTAACTTTCCCATTAAGCTTATTTTTAAAACCGCCATTCTCACTAATTAAAACTACATCTTGTTGTATAAATACTCGATTAATATCAGATTCATATACCTCTATTAGAGCCTGCATATTTTGATTTGAACCAATTTCAAGTATGCCTTCATTACCGGGTCTTTCTCCCACCCTAGTATTGATAGATAATATATAACCATCAATAGGACTAATTAGTTGTGAGTTTAAAAGATCAATTTCAATATTTCTTTTCTCTGCAATATTAGATATCTTTTGCTTTTGCAATTTTATTAATTCATCTTTACGTTGAAGGAGAGAAACAATTGAATATGCATTTTCTTCGCTAGCTTTTTCATATCTTTTAATTTGCTCTTTCTTAAGATTAATTTCTTCTTCATTTGCTTTTATTAGATCAGTAAAAGCTTCAAGATCCGTGGTTAATTTTTTTTTGTTTTCAAATTCTGCTAGTACTTTTCCTTTTTTTACGAATGCTCCTTCATTTACAAACAATTTAGTTAGTCTTGGAGATGAACCAAATTGAGTTATTGGAGCTGCTAGTTTTCTTATTTCGCCTGCAGGAGAAAGTTTCCCTAATGCAGCAACCGCTTTCAATTCTAAATTTTCATTATTAATTAAATTGATATCTTTTTTGTTTTCTTCAACTGTTCTTCCGCAAGAGATTAAAAAACCTGAAATGGGAATTATAAATATAAATACAACAATATTATTTTTGAAAAATTTTAAGTTCATTTAAAGTCGAATAGAATTTCCCTTAAGTATTTTTCAACCCAGTCTTTCTTAAAGTATTTTTTAAGGACAGAACTAGTTTTATCATTTTTCAATTGCTGAATACAATATCTTTTTTGGTAATTAATTCTTTCCTCAATTCTCTCTTGATTAAGATCAGGCATACTGTCGTTACTTAATTCAATTAAAATTGTAAGATATTGATCAACTATTTCAAAAAACAAATTTTCTTCATTTTCGTTTTTTAAAGATGCAAATATAACATTCTTTGAAAAAATAGTTCCCCATTCAGGAATTTCTCTTAGTGAAGAAAAACCTTCTTTTGAAATTTTTTTAAGTTTAGCTTCATATTTATTTTTTCCTGAATATGATACCGGAGATAAATCTACAATTGCTGCTGAAACTAAATTATTTACTTTAACCAAATCAATTCCAAAGATTGGGAGGTCATAAGAAGGATCTGGGAAAAAGACACAATGTAAAATATTTAAATTACCTGAAAATTGAGCTATTTCAATATGTAATTTGCGAAAACCTTTAGCTTTATGAAATTGATTCTCAATATAGTATTGATTACCTTCCTTATCACTTAATATGTTAGAAAAATAAGGGTTTATATCTATGGATGCAATATTTGTTAATTTAGATATTTTTTTATCAATGTTTTTAACCAATGACAAAATAAATGGATCAAATAATTTGGTTTTAGTTACAGATTCAGTCAACACAGAGCTAATACTATTATTTATTTTAGGAAATTTTTTCTGTAAATGTATATAAAAAAAGTTAAATACTGGAATCATTCAAACAAAACAAAATTTGTTTTGGTGGAAGATAAAAATTCTCCTTTAATATCGATTGATATTTGGTGCAAAGCTGGAATTTCATTCGAGAGGAAAGATAATGAAGGTGTAGCACATTTTTTAGAACATATGATCTTTAAAGGAAGTAATAAATTAGATCCCGGTGAATTTGATTACAAAATAGAATCACTTGGTGGGTCAAGTAATGCTTCTACAGGATATGATGATTCCCATTATTACGTTCTCATTCCGCCTGAAAATTTTGAGGAATCGTTTTTACTTCTAACAAATTTAGTTTTAAACCCAGATATTAATATTAATGAATTTGAATTGGAACAAAATGTCGTTATTGAAGAGATAAAACAACAAAATGATCAACCTGAAGAATTACTTTATAATTATTTTTTAAAAAGGGTATGGAAAAATCATTTCTATGGAAAATCAATATTAGGAAGAGAAGAATATATTAATCAAATCAAAGTTTTTGATCTAATTAACTTTCATCGTGAGAGATATTTACCAGATAATATATGTATTGCTTTAGCTGGAAATCTTCCCGATAATACTCTAAAAATTTTAGAAAATGCTAATTTTAGCTATAAAAATAATTTGAATCATCAAAGTAAGAACAACCATAATTTTAATTACTCAATAAGAACGGGAAGAGAAAGGGTATTTTTTAGGAAATTAAAATTATCTAGATTGATAATGGCCTGGCAAGTTCCAGCCTCCAAAGATCAAAAGTCAATTATTGGTCTTGAAATTTTAGCCTCATTATTAGTTGATGGAAGGAACAGTAAATTAGGAAAACCATTAAAAGAGGAGCAAAGTCTTGTTGAATCAATATACTTAGATCTAAATACAGGCGAATTTGGAAGTCTAATGATATTGGAGGCTTGCTGCCTAAATAAAAATTTGAATTTAGTTGAAGAAATAATTAATGATGTTTTAAAAAATCTTGTTGATTTCGAAAGCTACTCTAGAGATGAGCTAAAAAAGGCCCATAAGATTGTTAAAAGTAATTATTATTTTAATTTAGAAACAGCAAGTCAACAATCCTCTTACTTCGGAAACCATTTTCTTTGGGGAAGAAAATATCCAATTAAAGATTTGGAGAAAAATTTAAAATTTTGGGATAATAAGAAAAATTTTAAAAATATAATAAAACTTTTAGCCAATAAAAAATATACTTTATTGGCTCATGGTTAAAAATTTGAATAAATTCTATTTCAATCATAAGAAAAATATATCCAGTGCTTATATCTGGATAAGTGGAGGAAGTAGTTTAGACAAAATAAATCAAAAAGGTATGAATCAAATTCTTTGTTCTCTTATAACAAGGGGTTCTAAATATCTAGACAATTTTGAAATATCAAAAATTTTGGACGATAATGGAGCAGAACTATGCTACGAGGCAGTAGAAGATGGTATTTATCTAGGCATAAAATCATTAAAAGAATATTTTAAGAATGTATATCCATTGATTGAAATTCTTCTGTATGAATCAATTTTACCTGAAAGAGAATTTATAAAATGTAAAAAAGTGCAAATAAATAACATCCTAAAAAATGAAGAGAATTTATTTATAAAAACATTCGATAATTGGAAAAAATTAGTATATAAAAATCACCCTTATAGATATGATTGTAATGGCTATACTAATACAATTAATAATATAAATTACGAAGATATTACAAAAGAATATAATGATTTCAGACAAAGAAATATGTACTTATTAAGTAATCATGAATTTATCGATTTAAAACATATTAATATTCGAAACATTGAAGATAAAAATAAATATTTAATAGAGCCTTTAAATTTTAAAAAAGAAGATAGATATATTCAATGCAACTTTCATACAAATCAAATTGTAATTATGTTAGGAAATAAGACTTGTCCGCACAATAATAAAGATTATTTTTCTTTAAAACTTTTAGAATCTTATTTGGCTTTTGGTATGAGTTCAATTTTATTTAAGATGTTTAGAGAAAAAAATGGTTTGACATATGACATTGGGATAATCCATCCGGTTAGGATAAGGTGCGCACCATTTCTAATATATCTTTCTGTTTCAAATGAAAAAGCCTTAACAGCATTTAAAATTTTAATTAATTTATGGAAAGAGTTATCAACAAAATTAATTCCTAAGAAAGACTTAGATTTAGCAAAGACAAAATTGAAGAGTTCTTTATTGCATTCTAGTCAATTGATTGAAGATATCATTCTGAGAAAGGTTCAGTTAATTAGTTATCAAATGGATCATAATTTTGATAAAAAATCCTTGGAAGAGATTGACAAAATAAGTCCTGAATTAATAAATGTTGTAATTAATAAATACCTCAATAATCCTTTTTTAAGTATTTTGGGTGATTCAAAAGTTTGTGAGAAAATAAAGAATTTTTGGGAAACAAGCTTTTAAGAAACAGTACTCAATTTATCAATATCAATTAAAAAGGAACCTCTACGAAACTTCACTTCTACCGTCTGTGGAGATTTTATTGAAATTATTTCGCCAATTTCATCAATTCCAACGAGATCCGGAGGCCTTAGCATTGGCATATTTTCTGAGGTCTTTAAATAAGGTAATGGAGCCGTTAATTTAACTTTTTGATTGATTTCAAAATTCATTTTTATTAACTCAATATTATTAATAGATAATATTTTTAATATACACCTAGAAAGATAATCATAAAATACCAACGAAATGAATAGTTTCATCGTAGAATCAGAATATATTAAGCAAAAATTAAATGAATCCAAAATTTAAAACGATATTGCTATGGCTCTTACCAATAGTTCTTGTTATAGGACTATCATGGCAGTTACTTTCAAATAATAATGTTGATTCACTTAAATCAAATGGCACAACTATTGCTCCAAGAAATGCTGCGGTAGCAAGAATGAGTTATGGTAGGTTTTTAGATTACATTAAGGCTGGAAGAGTAACATCTGTCGATATTTATGAGGGAGGAAGAAATGCTGTTGTTGAGACTGTTGATTCGGATTTAGATAATAAAGTTCAAAGATTAAGAGTTGACCTACCTGGATTAACTCCTGAGTTAATCAATACTCTTAAAGATGGTGGAATTAGTTTTGATGTACATCCCATAAAAACTGCTCCTCCTGCTTTAGGCATTTTAGGTAATTTACTTTTCCCAGCTCTTTTAATAGGTGGTTTAATTTTATTAGCGAGGAGGTCAAATGGTATGCAGGGAGGTCCTGGACAAGCAATGCAGTTTGGTAAAACTAAAGCTAGATTTGCGATGGAAGCTAATACAGGTGTTGTTTTTGATGATGTGGCAGGAGTAAATGAAGCAAAAGAAGACTTAGAAGAAGTAGTAACTTTTTTAAAGAAACCAGAAAAGTTTACTTCCGTTGGAGCAAGAATACCTAAAGGGGTATTGCTTGTAGGCCCTCCAGGAACTGGTAAAACACTATTAGCCAAAGCTATTGCAGGTGAAGCTGGTGTCCCTTTCTTTTCACTATCAGGATCTGAATTCGTAGAAATGTTTGTTGGAGTTGGAGCAAGTAGAGTAAGGGATTTATTTAAAAGAGCAAAAGAAAACAGCCCATGTTTAATTTTTATTGATGAGATTGATGCCGTTGGAAGACAAAGGGGAGCTGGTATTGGTGGAGGGAATGATGAGAGAGAACAAACACTAAATCAATTGCTAACTGAAATGGATGGCTTTGAGGGAAATAGCGGCATTATTATAATTGCGGCTACAAATAGACCAGATGTTCTTGATTCAGCTCTAATGAGACCAGGTAGATTTGATAGACAAGTTACGGTTGATGCTCCAGACATTAAAGGAAGATTATCAATTCTAGAAGTCCATTCAAGAAACAAAAAGCTTGATGAAGATTTAACTCTAGAGAGTATTGCGAGAAGGACTCCTGGATTTACTGGAGCAGATCTTGCAAACCTTCTAAATGAGGCAGCAATTTTAACAGCTAGAAGAAGAAAAACTTCAATAAGTATCCTCGAAATAGATGATTCCGTAGACAGAATTGTTGCAGGGATGGAGGGTTCTCCACTTACAGATGGGAGAAGTAAAAGATTGATTGCATATCATGAGGTCGGTCATGCAATAATTGGCTCATTGGTTAAAGCTCATGACCCGGTCCAAAAGGTAACTGTTATTCCCAGAGGTCAAGCAAAAGGATTAACTTGGTTCACACCAGATGATGACCAAGCACTTATTAGCCGAGCTCAGTTAAGAGCTAGGATAATGGGAGCTCTAGGTGGAAGAGCTGCAGAAGACGTTGTATTTGGAAAAGGGGAAATAACAACAGGTGCTGGGGGAGATTTTCAACAAGTAGCTTCTATGGCAAGGCAAATGGTTACCAGATTCGGAATGAGTGAACTTGGTCCAATTGCTCTTGAAGGTGGAAACCAAGAAGTTTTTGTAGGGAGAGATTTAATGACTAGGAGTGAAGTCTCAGATTCAATTTCTAAACAAATAGATGAAAGTATTAGAGTTATGGTTAAATCTTGCTATGAAGATACTTTTAAAATTATCTATGACAATAGAGAAGCTATGGACAAGTTAGTAGAGTTGCTTATTGAGAGAGAAACTATTGATGGTGAGGAATTTGTAAAAATATTATCAGATTACACAGAAATACCATCAAAGGTAAGAACCCCTCAATTATTAAACTAATAACCCTAATCTTTCAGAATACTTCAGATAAATTTTGAATTTTCTAGAACAATAATATCAAATTAACCTTTTGGTTTTTTATCTAAAACAAGATCGATTAGACCATACTCAACAGCCTCTTGGGGAGACATATAGAAATCTCTATCTGTATCTTCTTTTATCCGATCCAAATTTTGTCCTGTTCTTTCAGATAGTTCAACGTTCAATCTTTCTTTCAAAAAAAGAATTTCATCAGCTTGTATCCTTATATCGCTTGCTTGGCCCCTAGCCCCTCCAAGTGGTTGGTGAATCATAATTCTAGAGTGTCTTAAGCTACTTCTCTTACCCTGGGTACCTGCAGCGAGTAAAAAGGCGCCCATACTGGCTGCTAAACCAACGCATACAGTATGAATATCTGGTTTAACATGTTGCATGGTATCAAAGATGCCTAAGCCATCATAAACCGATCCTCCAGGAGAATTTATGTACATATAAATATCTTTCTCTGGATCTTCAGCCTCTAAAAATAGTAATTGGGCAACTATTCTATTAGCAGTATCACTGGTAACAGGTTCACCAAGAAATATTATTCTTTCTCTTAATAATCTTGAGTAAATATCGAAGACTCTTTCGGTTCCACCTGATTCTTCTAGGACTAGAGGTATCATAATAATATTTATTAGTTTATTAGATCTTAACGATATTGAGTCAA
>CAYSSQ010000025.1:0-17314 GCA_964433825.1 uncultured Prochlorococcus sp.
CTATTTGTGAAGAATTTAGAAAAGATTATAATAGGCATCATTTTGTAAGGAATAAGGAATTTGAGGGGGCAGCTGATAAGTTAGATCCACAGACTAGAGAGGTATTCATTGAATTCCTAGAACAAAGCTGTACCTCAGAATTTTCAGGCTTTTTACTTTATAAAGAATTAAGCAGAAGAATTAAAGATAGGAACCCATTATTAGCTGAATGTTTTGCTCATATGGCTAGAGATGAAGCGAGGCATGCTGGTTTTTTAAACAAGTCAATGAGTGATTTTAATTTGCAATTAGATCTTGGATTCTTAACTGCAAGCAAAGACTATACATTTTTTAAACCAAAATTTATTTTTTATGCAACTTATTTATCAGAAAAAATTGGTTATTGGAGATATATTGCTATTTATAGGCATTTTGAAAAGAATCCAAATAATAAAATATTCCCAATATTTAATTTCTTTGAAAATTGGTGCCAAGACGAAAATAGACATGGAGACTTCTTTGATGCCTTAATGAAAGCACAGCCTTCAACTGTTAGGGGCTTTCAAGCTAAATTATGGTGTAGATTCTTTCTTCTAGCAGTTTTTGGGACCATGTATATTAGAGATGTAGGAAGAAAAGAGTTTTATGAAGCACTAGGCTTAAATGCTAGGGAATATGATGTTTATGTAATAGAAAAAACCAATGAAACTGCAGCGAGAGTATTCCCAGTAGTCCTTGACGTAAACCATCCTTCTTTTTATAAAAGACTTGAATTCATAATTGAAAATAACAAGAATCTTGCAAGAATTGATAGTGAGAAAGGAAGTAATATAAAAAAAATATTACAAAAAATTCCATACTTTATCTCAAACGGATACCAATTATTGAGACTATACTTAGTTAAACCTCTTAATAGCGAAGATTTTCAACCTGCCATTAGATAGTCTTTACGTTTAGAGTCAATACTAATATTAAAAATGCTTTCAACTAAATTATTTACTAATGAGATTAATTTTGATGAAACAAATAAAACTCTATTAGAAGAATTAATAAATTTTGGAACTAATCTTGGTGCTGATTTTATTGAAATTTTTTTAGAAAGTACAGATAATATCTCTGTCTTAGCTGAGGATGATGTAATTACTAGTGTTAGTCCATCATTTGGGAAAGGTGCGGGGATAAGAATTTTTAAAAATACGAAAGATGGATTTGTTAGTACAAATGATTTATCTAAGGATGGCTTAATTAAAGCCATAACACAAGCTGTTGAAATGCTTGACATAGTAAATTTATCTACTAATAAAGGTTTTGAAGGTCTTGAAAAATTAAGAGATTACAGCCATTCTAAAACTAATTGGTTAAAAGAAATTCCTTCGACAAATGAAATCAGTGACAAGCTTCTGATAAGTACAAAATCATTAAAAAAGAATGAAAAAGTAGAAGTAAGAAAAGGTAGTTATGCAAGAAATTTTCAGAAAGTTATAATTGCATCTAGTGATGGAACTTATGCAAAAGATATAAGACTGCATCAAACCGTGGGATTAAATCTAATTGCTATCGATAAAATGTATAGATCATCAGGGAGTAGGAGATTAGGATCATCCGATAGCCCCAATGATTTTAGAGATTGGGATTGTGAAAAAACTTCAAATGAAGTATTTGATAGTTCAATGAATATGTTATACGCAGATTATGTTGATGCTGGTCAAAAACCTGTTGTTCTTGCAAATAAATTTGGTGGAGTCATTTTTCACGAAGCTTGTGGTCACTTATTAGAAACTACTCAAATTGAGCGAGGAACAACCCCCTTCGCTAACAAATTAAATAAAAAGATTGCACATGAAGCTGTAACTGCTATTGACGAAGGAGTTTCTTCTGGTTCATTTGGCTCAATATCAGTTGATGATGAAGGTATGGAACCTGAGAAATCAATATTAATAGAAAATGGTATTCTTAAAAAATTCATTTCAGACAGAGCTGGAGAATTAAGAACAGGTCATAAGAGAACTGGAAGTGGTCGAAGGCAAAACTACTCATTTGCTCCAGCCTCAAGGATGAGAAATACATATATAGCAGGTGGAAAATACTCAAAAGAAGATCTTATAGGTAGTATTAGTGATGGCTTATATTGCAAATCAATGGGCGGCGGCAGCGTAGGTGCTACAGGACAATTTAATTTTGCAGTAGAAGAAGGTTATCTAATTAAAGATGGAAAATTATCTAAACCTGTAAAAGGTGCAACCCTTATTGGCGAAGCTGTAGAAGTTATGCAAAAGATTTCGATGTGCGGTAATGACCTTAAGCTAGCGCCAGGTTTTTGTGGTTCTATTAGTGGGAGTGTTAACGTCACAGTTGGCCAACCTCATATCAAAGTTGATTCAATTACAATTGGGGGACGTTAAAAAAGGTGGATATTTCAGAAATTAAAAATTTCATCATAAAAGGAGCAAATTCATTAGAGATAAAGAAATGGGATTTTGGTGCTAGTTTTTCAAATGATTTTTCTGTTCAGGTTGATAAAGGTGAAGCAAAACAACTAAAAGCCTCTCAGAAACAAATAATGACTTTAAGAGTTTGGAATACTCATAATTTAGTTGGAATAACAACAACTAGTGATTTAAGTGAGGAAGGATTATTAAAAGCTCTATATCAAGCCAACCTTGCCTCCAATTATGGTAATAAATTCGAAAAAACTAACTTTTCTCCATTATCAAAGGATCCAATTCCTAAATTTGAGTCACGAATAAATAAACCTTCAGGAATTCGAAAATTACTAAAAATACTTAGAAATGCTGAAGATAAGTTACTAAAATCAAATCAAGCAATAAAATCTGTACCCTACAATGGGCTCTCAGAAAGTTTTTTTAAAAGGATATATGCTAATAGTGATGGTGCATTAAGAAGTTATGAAAATAGTCAAGCTGCATTATATTTATATGCTAGAGCAGAGGAAATAGATAAAAAGCCAAGGAGTTCTGGATCCGTCAAGCTAGGTTATGTAGTAGATGAAATAAATATTGAGGAATGTATAAAAGAGGCTTCTGATAAAACTATTTCACATTTAAATTATTCAAACATTAAAACTGGCAAATATAAAATTTGTTTTTCACCTGAGGCATTCTTAACCTTGTTAAACGCATTCAGTTCAATATTTAATGCGAGAAGTATACTCGATGGGGTAAGCATATCAAGTAAGGAATCAATCGGTAAAGATATATTCAGCTCTTGTATAAATATTTATGATGATGGTCTTCATACAGAAAATATATCTTCAGCTCCCTTTGATGGAGAAGGAACTCCCACAAAAAAAATATGCATTATTAAAGAAGGTAAGTTAAAAAATCTCTTGCATTCAGAAGCAACTGCAAGAATTTTTAAAACCAATCCAACAGGTCACGCAGGTCTTGGATCAAAAGTATCAGTTTCTCCAGATTGGTTAATTATAGAAAAATCTAAAAAAGACTCCTCACTTTTATCTAATCTTGAATACGAAAACTACAAAGGTGAGTTTATATATATCGAGGAATTAAATGCAATTCATGCGGGAGTAAAAGCTAGTCAAGGATCCTTTTCATTGCCCTTTGATGGGTGGAAATATAATAATGGAGAAAAAACATCCATAGATTCAGCAACTGTTGCTGGAGATTTTATGAATCTTGCAAAAAACATTATAAATATTGAAAATAAACAAATAACTACTACTAATGGAATATCGCCTCACATCTGGATTAATGAACTATCAATAACTGGAGACGCGTGAAAATAATATTTTGGGGAACACCTGAATACGCTACCAAAAGTCTTCAAAATTTGATTTTATCTGAGCATCAAATTCTTGCTGTAATTACTCAACCAGACAGAAAAAGATCTCGCGGAAATAAATTATTACCATCTCCAATAAAAAAGTTATCAATGGAAAATAATATTCCAGTATTGTGTCCCGATAATCTAAATAAAAATAATATTTTTATTGCAAATCTAAAAAAACTTAATTGCGATCTTTTTGTTGTAGTCGCATATGGAAGAATACTTTCAAAGGAAATTCTTGATATTCCTAAATATGGTTCTTGGAATTCTCATGCATCTCTATTACCTAGATGGAGAGGAGCCGCCCCAATTCAATGGTCTTTACTTTCTGGAGATAAATTCACAGGTATAGGTATTATGAAAATGGAAGAGGGTTTAGATACAGGAGATATTCTCATTGAAGAAAGTATAAAGATTAATGAAAACGATAATCTTGATTCATTGACAAATAAATTGAGTTTATTGTCAGCTGACTTGCTATTAAAAGCAATAGAAATAATTTCTAAAACCAAAAGAAAAGATCTTAAGACAATCCCACAGAACACATTAGGAAGAGAATTGATATACGCAAGATTAATTTATAAGTCAGATTATCAAATTAATTTCAATGAAAAAGCAATTCAAATAATAAGGAGAGTAAATGGCTTATTTCCTAGGGCTTTTATTAAATACAAAAATCAAAACGTTAAAATATTAAAAATGAGATTAATCGAAAAACATGAGTTGCTAAAATTGAAATCTAAAGACATTGATGAGGATTATAAGCCCGGGCATATAATAGGAACTATCAAAAATGAAGGATTTGTAGTAACTACTCTTACAGAGATGATAGTAATACAGGAGGCAAAAATAGCAGGGAAAAACATTTCAAAAGGTAACCAATTAATTCAACAACTTAAACCTGTTATTGGAGAAATTATTAATTATTAAGTTTATTTTTTTGTTTAGAAAACCCCCAAATAAATGATAAAAATATTAATACATAAAAATAATAATCAGGTAGTAAAACCTCTTTTATTAAAGTATTTAAAATAAGTTTTATACCAATTATTAATATTGCTACATAACCAGCCATTTCCAATCTAACAAAATATTCTAAAAGCCTCAAGAATATTTCAGAAGTAAACCTTAGAGCAATGACTCCAATTGTAGCGCCAATTATTATCAAAAAATATTGGTCGCTAATAGCTACAGCTGTTGTAATACTATCGATAGAAAATGCAAAATCAGTTACAGATAAAAGTACAACTACCTTTAAAAATTTAAAATTATCTTGATTAATTTTATTATTAGAGTTTTCTAAATCGGAATCATCTTTCAAAAATAAACTATTAGAAAGAAATAAATAAATCAAATATAACCCAGCAAAAATTCTAAGAAAAAGATATTTTAGTAAAAAGCTTGATAACAAAATTAATAAGATTCTAAAAATCAAAGAAATTGTTATCCCAATATTAAGAGCTCTTGATCTATCTTTTGACTTATCAAGAGTTTTTGTAAGTGAAGCTAAAGCGATGGCATTATCAGCGGAAAGTAATAATTCTAAAATAATTAATATTGGTAAAAGAGTAAGAATTTCAGACCAACTATCTATTTGATCTAATGTTGGTATGAATGAATTTATAGACGCCGTATCCATTAATTATTTTCAATATCTTCTAAAATCTAATATAATGGGAAATTATTATATAATCAAGAAAGACATAATTTAATGGAATTAAAGACTTTAATTGATTATATTTCTCAGACTCAAATAACTAAAGAATTAATAAAAAAACTAAATAAAAATAATGAATTAAATTTAGTTGGATCTAATAGATATGCTAAGGCATTAATAATAAATAGTTTAGCTTATCTTGATAATAAAAATATTTTATTAATATGTACTAGTTCAGAATTAGCATACAAGTGGTATGGATATTTTCAAAGTCTAAATAATAATGAAAATGTATTATATTATCCGCCTAATGATTATTCACCTTATGAAATAAGAACCAAATCAAGTGAAGTTGAATTTTCACAATTAAACACCCTATCGCAAATAATAAATAATAAAAATGAAAAAAATAATAAGATAATTATTACGACAGAAAGATCTCTACAGCCTCATTTATTTAATAAAGATTTTATTAAAATAAGTAATTTAAATCTTTTTAAAAGTAAAAAAATTGAGATAAAAGATTTAGCTATAAAATTTACAGAACTTGGTTATAAAAAGGAAGAAATCACTACATCCGAAGGTGTTTGGAGTCGGAGGGGTGACATTATTGATATCTTTCCAGTTAATAATGAAGTGCCTATAAGAATAGAATTTTATGACAACATAATCGATAAAATAAGGGAATATGATTCAGCAACTCAAAAAACACTAGATACAATAAATGAAATAAATATAATGCAAGCTGGTTCAAAATATAAAATTTCAAGTGAACTTAAAAAATTATCCTTAGAAAATAATTTCCAGATTGATGATAAAGTTCCCCATGACAATTTAGAGAGATTTTTAGGAGTTGTTGAAGAAAATCCTTCAAATATTACTGATTTTATTGATGATAGAACACTTGTTTTTATAGATGAATTACAGCAATGTATTAAATTTACAGATAATTGGTTTAATGAATGTGAAAATAGTTATAAAAATTCCAAGGATGAAATAAATGATATTTTATTTAAAAACAGAATAAACCATAAACTAAAAAAGAATTTGTTTGATAATAGTATTAATATTTATAAAAAATTAAAATCATTTAAAACTATAAATTTATTTGAATTTGAATCAAATCATAATAAAGTAAATAAATTTTTAATATCAGATAAGATAATCAAATCACCCGATAAAAATATAAATAAAATTTCCATAGAGATTAATAACCATATAAAAAACAATATTAAAGTCTGGATATTGTCTGCCCAGCCCATGAGAACGAACAGTATATTAAATGAATTTAATTGCTTTACTAAATATATTGATAATCATAAAGATATTAAAAAAATAAATGATTTAATAAATTATTCAACGCCTATCATTTTAAAAAGTAAAAATAATTATGAATTGGAGGGTTTCTTTCTACCAATATGGAAGGTTGCTATTATTACAGATAAAGAACTTTATTCTCAACAAAATCTTACAACAAGCTTCTTTACAAGAAGGAGAAGAAAAAGTATAAGTTCAAAAATAGATTTAAATAAAATAAATCCTGGAGATTATATTGTCCATAAGAATCATGGTATAGGTAAATTTCTAAAAATTGAAAAGATTAATATTATCGGAGAATCTAGAGACTACTTAGTTATTAAATACTTAGATGGGAAAGTAAGTGTTGCGGCTGATCAATTAAGTAGTATTAATAAATATAGATCTTCAGGAAAAGTTGTTCCTAAGATAAATAAATTAGGCGGAACAGAATGGGAAAAAGTCAAAGAAAAAAATAAGAAAATAATACAAAAAATAGCAATAGATCTTTTAAAACTTTATGCAAAAAGAGAGAAATTAGAGGGTTATCCATTTCCCGCTGATGGGCCATGGCAACGAGAATTAGAAGATTCATTTCCCCACCAGCCAACACCTGATCAAATTACTGCAGTAAAAGATATTAAAAATGATATGGAAGAAAATAAACCAATGGATAGATTAGTTTGCGGGGATGTTGGATTCGGAAAAACTGAGGTAGCCATAAGAGCAATATTTAAAGCCATTACATCAGGAAAACAAGTAATCTTATTAGCACCAACAACTATACTGGCAGAACAACATTGGAGAACCATTAGTAATAGATTTGCCCCATATCCAATTAAAGTCTCTTTGCTTAATAGATTTAAGAGTAAAAATGAAAAAACTGAGATAATAAAAGGTCTAAAAGATAATAGTGTAGATCTTGTAGTATCTACTCATCAAATTCTTGGAAAAGATATAGAAATAAAAAACCTGGGCTTACTAGTTGTCGATGAAGAACAAAGATTTGGAGTAAAACAAAAAGAGAAGATCAAACAAATAAAGAAAAATATTGACGTTTTAACTTTAACAGCGACTCCAATACCTAGGACTTTATATATGAGTTTATCAGGGATAAGGAAGATGAGTATACTAGCAACTCCTCCTCCATCAAGAAGATCAATCAAGACTTATCTTTCTGAGTTAGATATTGATGCGATAAGAACAGCTATAAGTCAAGAACTAGATAGAGGCGGACAGATTTTTTATGTTTTACCAAGGATATCTGATATTCAACAAGCTATTGAAAAAATAAAAAAAATGATTCCAGATATAAAGTTAATTATTGCTCATGGACAAATGAACGAAAAAGATTTGGAAAATGCAATGATTACATTTAACAATGGAAAGGCTGATTTAATGATATGTACAACGATAATAGAAAGTGGTCTAGACATTCCAAAAGTAAATACAATAATTATTGAAGACGCACATAAATTTGGTTTATCCCAACTCTATCAATTAAGAGGAAGAGTTGGCAGAAGTGGTATACAAGCACATGCATGGCTTTTTTATCCAGATATAAATAATATCAATGATTCTGCCAAACATAGACTGAGAGCAATAAAAGACTTTACAGAATTAGGAAGCGGATATCAACTTGCCATGAAAGATATGGAAATAAGAGGGGTTGGAAGCATATTAGGGGAATCTCAAAGTGGTCAAGTAAACAATATTGGGTACGACTTGTATATGGAAATGCTTCATGAAGCAATTTCAGAAATGAACGGCCATGAGATTCCTGAAGTAAGTGATACGCAAATCGACTTACCAATCAATGCTTTCATTCCTAGTACTTGGATAACAAATAAAGAAGAGAAATTAGAAGCATATAAAAATGTAACATCATGTACGAACTTTCAAGAACTTACTGACTTGGCATCAGATTGGATAAGTAGATATGGTTTAATACCTAAACCCGTTGAGACTCTTTTGCTCATAATGAAATTAAAGCTTTTAGCAAAACAATGTGGATTTAATAAGATTCAGCTTAAAAAACCAAATATTTTAATATTCACCAAAATGAAAGTAAATGCCTTTAAAAAGATAAAGCAAGCATTACCAGTAAGTATTCAAAGTAAATTTATTTACCAAAGTGAAAGAGAAATATCAAAAATTATAATAAGAGGTTTAGGAATAACAGATGTTCAAAATCAAATTGAAAATCTTACAAAGTGGTTTGAGATTATGAAAGATTCTATAGATAAAGAATTAATCCATAGCACTAATAAAAATTAGATTATTAAAAAAATATATATAAAAACCCCAAATCTGATTAATTTGAGTTAGGTTAAACCAAATTTTTATTTGCATGGGTGAATACATAGATATTGGGGTTCAAACTCCTTTTTTTGCTTATATAATCCTCATTTCATCTGTGGCAGTTGGAGCTTTAGCACTTCTTGGTTTTGATGCAGAAAACGATGATGATGATTCAGATTCTGGTAGCGGAGGTTTAATGCAGCCTATATAAGTTATTTAATCTACTTAAAAATTAACTTTTTTTGACTTCCTCCTAAAAGATTTATAAATTCTGTATAAAGCTCCAAATATAAGTATTAGAGATAAAAGTATTGAACTTAAAATAAATATTACTAATAATAATTCATAAAGATGGCTTATTATTTTCAAAATATACATTAAAACCATACTTATATTATTTATAAAACTAGTAAATAATTTTAATTTCCCTGGGATAGCATAATTAATAGAGACTATTATGCTTGCTATCGAAAGCATTAATAAAGACTCCTTAATTAGTTTTATTCTTGGTTTTCTTGTTAAGGGTATTTTGTTCTTAAATAAATATTGCTTAGATTTATTATTTATTGTTGGAATTTTTAAATCATTCATAAATAACTTAATTTAAAGATTGAATAATTTTTCAAATAATAAATATAATATTAAATTTAATTCATTAATATCACAAGTTTAGTACTAATGCCAGTTAATAATATTTGAATCAAAAGATACTTTGTCTTCAGAATTGATATTTGGATCGTAAAAATTAATACTTAATAGTGAAAGAATAGTTATTGAAAAAATAGCAAATAATGGGGGTATTAATTTATCAATAAATATATTATTCTTTTGGTATTTACTTTTCTTAGATGTAATCAAAGGATTTAAATCTTCAAAATTTAATCTAATATTTTTTGAATATTTTAATTGATCAATACAGTTTATAAGATCAGAAAATTCAGCATTACCAAGAACAATTTTTAAAGGTTTAATTTCAGATTTTGAACTTTTGAGGACAATGGTATGACTACCATCTTTATTAGGTTTTATATCTATTAATTTATTTTCTAAATACATTTCTTGATCTAAAAGGAGCGAAGTTGAATATTCATAAAAAGCTTTAATAATATTCTTAAGATGATCTGCACTCCCTTCAATATCTGGACGATTTAAGATGGAAAGTTTCCATTGAGAAATTATAGATATTGATTTTTCATCATCATTTTTAGAATAGTCAGGTAATCCAATTATTTCTAAACTCACAGAAGACTGATTAAATTTATAACTATTTTGGAGCATTTTATAAATTTAATAATGTTGTTTTTAATCTATAATAACCCTCTTCAGAATTACATAAAGATAAATTTATTAATATTCTCAAATAAAAATCTTTATTTTGTTTATGTTCAATCAAATTCTTAACTCTTACACTATCAGTATTAAATCTTGATTCAATAAGTTCTTTAAATCTATTTTCAAAATCATCCCATAATTCAGGCTCATCTTCATAATTATCTTTTGAAGCCAAAACAGCTCTTATGTAGGGATATAAATACTTGGCCATCTCTGAGGTGATTCGTATTAATGCATCAAATTCTTTATATTTTATATTTACTCTAATAAAGTTTTTTCTCATTGGATTATTACACCTTAACTTCCATATAGAAATCTTACTGGGCAATATTGCATCTAATTCAAGTTTATTTGCAAGAGAAAAGAATGACTCCGAGCCATTAAGATCAATAGTTTCTAAAGCTAATAAAAGTAAATCTAATCTTTCTAAAGCCTTACCAGATATTGAATATTTGTTTTGAAAAATAGTGATGATTCAATATAAATTCTAAACAATCATAACAGATAAATTGATAGCTAGTTTTCATATAGAAATTTATAAAATCTATCAAGTTCTTCATGATCTATTATTCCGTAGCTCCATAAAGAGACTGGCAATAATGATTTATTTTTATTTGAAAGTTTTAATCCTAGTAGAATGGATGAATCATCAAGACCCAATTCATTCTTTAAGAATTTTTGAATTTTTTCAAAAGACTTTACATTCATATTTATCATCTAATTAATATGAAAAAAATTGCTTTGAAGATAGAGTTTATAAAAAATTTCCTAATAATATTATTCCTATTAAAACTTAATAATGGAGATTTAATAAATAAATCTGGAAATATTTTTAATACTATAAAAAAATTAGTTAGGAAATTTTTAAACCTTGATTTATTAGACATAAATAAGAATTTTAAAATGCACATATTATTTTTTAATTTAGCTAAAGGAAATAAATCAAAAATTTTTTTAGTTTGGAATTTTTGTTGAAGGGTTTTTAAATCAAATAAGAGACTCTTTAATTCATCTTGTAGTAAATTATTAGAAACTTCATTAAAGTCATTGAGGTAAAACTTATTCTTGTCATTCTTAATATGATTAAGCAATGTTGATGAATTTGAAGAGAAATAGACTTCTCCAACTATCTGATCTAGCTTAAATCCATTTGGAAGAAGAGTTGATAAATTATCCAATAAAAGATTAACGTCTGTATCCATTCTTCTTCTAGCTTTTTTGTAATTTGACTTCCAAACTACTTGATAAATATTTTTAGCAAGAGGAATAAGTAAAATTGATTCTTTTTTTAAAAATATTTCATAAGCTCTTCTAAAGCAATTTCCTCTAACCATGACTTTAAATTTTAATGAGGAAGAGGAATCAATATTATTAAAAGGTAAGATATTATTGTGTTTTAAGTTTTTATTATTAAAAGATCCAAAATTAAATTCATAATCAAATTGTATATCTGAGAAGTCAGACTTTTCTTTTTTTAAATAATAAATATTTTTATTATTAAATAATTGCTCTCGTAAAACCTTTTCCAAATCTTCATGATTTAAAGTCCAACCTATATTTCCTTTCAGATCATTTTTAGAATATAAATTTTTATCGAAGAATGAAATTTCTTCTTTATAATGATTGTTGAAAAAAGAATATGAATTAAAGCCATAACTATATTTTTCTAATTTTTCCCATAAATCCAATTCTTGTAAAATTAATTTAGTTTTGTTTGTAAATGTATAAATTTTTTTTTGATAATTAAATAAAGAATTGAGCTTTATTGAATCATTAATATAAATTTGATAATTATATTTTGATAGAAAAATTATTAAAAAAAGTGATTTAATATTTAATCCATTAATTTTTATTTTTGGATAATTATTCATATTTTTTTAATTTAATTTATTTTTATAGATATAACAGATTTCTTCAAATGCAGGTCTCAAAAGGAAAGGATAATCACCTATCCATAAGTTTAAATCAGGTAGCCAAGCATCTGTCAAAAATAAATTTTTTTGAAAGTTTCTATTATTTGAAGAAACTAAGCATCTAATTTTAGACCCTATTTGAATTTGAGAATGTTTAGTTTCCAAAGGAAAAGTTAATTTGCCTAAGTATCCATCTTCATCCTCTAATTCAAGAATTAACCATGTTCTTTTTTTTTCAATAAGTTCTAATCGACCATACCTGTTAGTTTGCTCTCTTGAAGATTCAATCTTTTCAACAGTATAAATATCACAAACAAATCCAGAAAATATTGAAAAAAATTTGTATTTTCTATAATTTAAATTTTTTCTGCTTGCCTCTAATATTGGTCCCCATAATATATACAAAAAGAAAAGAACACATAATAACAACCAAAGTGAATATGTTTGATTTCTGTCCTGACTAACACTAATCAGAAAAGTAATTACACCTCCAACAGATGAGATTATGAGTCTTTGTAAGATCTTTCTAGGATCCCCCAATGCATACTTAAATTGACCTCCAGTGGCTACTGATGGAACTAATTTAGAAATTTGATTAGAAGTAAGGGGTATAAGCATTTTAAAAAATTATTTTTTCTAACCCATATACAAGTGAATCAAAATAACCTACCTTTTTAATTGCAGCCAATACTCCGGGCATGTATGCCTTTCTATCAATAGTGTCGTGTCTAATAGTGTATGTTTCTCCAGATGACCCCATCATAACTATTTGATGAGCTAATAATCCAGGAATTCTCACAGAGTGTATATTTATTCCAGATTCTCTAATACCACCTCTTACACCTTTTAAAGATTCTGATTCATTAGCATTTGAATTATTGAATTTTTTAGGATATTCCTCAATCATCTCAGCAGTTTTAATACAAGTTCCGCTTGGCGAATCAGCTTTTTGATTATGATGCATTTCAATTAATTCAATATTATCGTAAAACTGTGCAGCTACAGAAGCAGCTTGTTGGAGAAGAACCATTCCAACAGAAAAGTTTGGAATAATAGCTCCACCAATAAAAGCCTTTTGTGAAAAAATTGTTAATTCATTTATTTGAGATGATGTTAGTCCTGTTGTACCAATAACTGGAGAGACTCCATAAGCAATTGCAGCACGTGTGTTTTCATAAACAGATTTAGGATGAGTAAAATCAACCATTACTGGTTTTTGATTTAAATCTCGACAGTTTTGACTTATGGTACAAAGACTTGCCTCAAGATCATTTGAAATAAATATCCCTGAATCAGGAATGTCAATAAGATCAGATATATTTTTACCATTATTTGAATCACTTAAATCAACCGCTCCAACCAATTCACATTCAGAAGAATTTGTAACAGAAGTTACAACTTCCTTACCCATTTTCCCTAATGCTCCAGAAACAAGTACTGGTATAGGTTTTTTAGAATTTTCAGTCATTTGAATAGAAATTTTTGTTAAAAAGGATGTTACACGCTATTTATATTGCACACAATAACGTCAAATCAACCGTAGGCTTGTAAGAAATACTCAAAGAAAAAAAATGTTTACGCAGGTCCGCTCAGCAAACCGCAGAGTATCTCCTGCCGAGGATAACAAACATAATATTGTTATAAAAGCAGTATATGTTGTCCTTGAGCCACAATACCAAAACTCACTGACCGAGGCAGCTAAGGCAATTAATATTGCTAATGGGCCTATTGGAATAGATTTATGTGGATATTTAATAGAAGAACTTAGAGATGATAAAAATTATAATGATTTTAAGAATGATGTTTCTAAAGCTGATATTTTTATTGCCTCTCTAATATTTATTGAAGATCTTGCACAAAAAGTTGTTGAAGCGGTAAGTCCTGTTCGAGACAACTTGAAAGCTGCAGTAGTTTTTCCCTCTATGCCTGAGGTAATGCGACTTAACAAATTAGGTTCCTTCAGCATGTCTCAATTAGGACAATCAAAGAGTATTATTGGCGATTTAATTAAGAAGAAAAAGGAATCAGATGGTGCAAGCTTCCAAGACTCCATGTTGAAATTACTCAATACATTACCTTCTATTTTAAAATATTTACCAATTGAAAAGGCCCAAGATGCAAGATCATTTATTTTAAGTTTCCAATATTGGCTTGGTGGGACAACAGAAAATCTTAAAAATTTGCTGCTAATGTTAGCCGAGAAATATGTAGTTAGTGAAGATATTAAAAAAGATTTAGAAGAATTAAAAATTCAAGATCCTGAAACATTTCCTGATCTTGGGATATGGCATCCCATGGCTCCAAAAATGTTTGAAACTTTAAATGAATATCAAGATTGGAGTAATCAAAGAAAGGATATAGAGCTTCACTCGGATAAAAATCCAACAATTGGCTTAGTTCTTCAAAGAAGTCATATAGTTACAGGTGATGATGCTCATTATGTAGCCGTAATACAAGAGCTTGAATATCGTGGAGCAAAAGTAATTCCTATCTTTTGTGGTGGCCTTGATTTCTCAAAACCTGTTAATGAATTTTTCTACGAAACCGATAAAAAGGATACACCAATCGTAGATGGAATTGTTTCTTTGACCGGTTTTGCTTTAGTTGGGGGACCAGCGAGACAAGACCATCCAAAAGCTGTTGAGGCTTTAAAAAAGCTAAATAGACCATACATGGTTGCTCTTCCTCTTGTTTTTCAAACCACTCAGGAATGGGAGGAAAGTGATCTAGGCCTACATCCAGTTCAGGTAGCATTGCAAATAGCGATTCCCGAGTTAGATGGAGCTATCGAACCAATTATTCTATCAGGGAGAGATGATGCCACAGGTAAAGCCCATACTCTCCAAGATAGAGTTAATGTAATTGCTGAAAGAGCTATAAAATGGTCTACTTTAAGAGTTAAAAAAAGAGACGAAAAGAAATTAGCTATAACTGTTTTCAGTTTTCCACCTGACAAAGGTAACGTTGGAACTGCTGCTTATTTAAATGTTTTCGGCTCAATATATAGAGTTCTAATAGAAATGAAAGATAAGGGTTATTTTATTAAAGATTTGCCTAATACTCCAAAAGAGTTAATGGAAAGGGTGATAAATAATCCTGAAGCAATTGAAGGTTCACCTGAATTAAATATTGCACATAAAATGTCAGTAAAAGAATATGAAGAATTCACCCCTTACTCTCAGAGGCTAGAAGAGAACTGGGGTAAACCACCGGGTAATTTAAATAGTGATGGACAAAATCTATTAATTTACGGGAAGCATTTTGGTAATGTTTTCATAGGAGTTCAACCTACATTCGGATATGAGGGTGACCCTATGAGGCTTCTATATTCAAGGAGTGCTAGTCCTCATCATGGATTTGCCGCCTATTACACCTATGTAGAAAAGATTTGGGGAGCAGATGCTGTTCTTCATTTTGGGACTCATGGTTCCTTAGAATTTATGCCCGGTAAACAAATGGGAATGAGTGAGACTTGTTATCCTGACTCACTTATTGGTTCATTACCAAATTTATATTATTATGCTGCGAATAATCCTTCTGAAGCAACTATTGCTAAGCGCAGAGGGTATGCTTCAACAATAAGTTATTTGACTCCTCCTGCTGAAAATGCAGGCTTATATAAAGGGCTTAAGGAATTAAGTGAATTGGTCGGTTCCTATCAACAATTAAGAGAAAGTGGTAGAGGCATTCAGATTATCAATTCAATTGTTGAAACGGCAAAACAATGCAATTTAGATAAGGATGTCAATCTGCCTAAAAGTGAAGCATCTGAATTAACTTTAGATGAGAGAGATTTATTTGTTGGAAACATATATAAACAATTAATGGAAATTGAAAGTAGGCTTTTACCTTGCGGGCTACATACTATCGGAGAAGCACCTACAGCTGAAGAAGCAGTTGCTACTCTTGTAAACATTGCCTCCTTAGAAAGAGAGCAGGAAAATCTAAGATCCCTCCCTGGACTATTAGCTGAATCCTTAAATCTAAAAATTGAGGATGTTTATAAAGGTAACAACTCAGGAGTGCTTAAATATGTTGAATTAAATGAAAAGATTATTAAAACCTCAAGAGAAGCAATATTTGCAATGGTTAACTCCCTAAAGATTGTTAAAGGAAGAGTTTATTTAGAGAAGTCACTTATTTCAAGATTTTTAGAAATTTTAAAAATATTTGGAGTAAATATCCCCACACCTTGGTCGAGAGTATGCAATTTAAATGGTTTTAAAGAAATTGATCAAAATGAATTAAAAAAACTATTTGATTATCTGCTCTTCTGTTTAGAACAAGTTTGTGCAGATAAAGAAATGGATAGTCTTATTAAGGCTTTAGATGGAAATTACGTAATCCCTGGGCCAGGAGGTGATCCCATAAGGAACCCTGGAGTTCTTCCTAGTGGTAAAAATATCCACGCTTTAGATCCTCAATCTATTCCTACAACTGCCGCTGTTGCAGCAGCCAAAGCTGTTGTTGACAAACTTATTGAAAGACAAAAAGAAGAGCAAGGAAAGTGGCCTGAGACAATTGCGTGCGTCTTATGGGGGACAGACAATATCAAAACATATGGAGAATCACTAGCACAAATTCTTTGGTTTGTTGGTGTGAAACCCAAACCAGACTCTGTTGGAAGAATTAATAAATTGGAGCTAATTCCTCTTGAGGAGTTAGGCAGACCGAGGATTGATGTTGTAGTGAATTGCTCAGGGGTTTTTAGAGATCTTTTTATCAATCAAATGGCTTTAATAGATCAGGCAGTAAAATTAGCAGCTGAAGCAGATGAACCAATCGAATCTAATTTTGTTCGTAAGCATTCTATTGAACAATCCCAGAAGGAAGGTACATCCTTAAGAGAGGCATCTGCTAGAGTTTTCTCTAATGCTAGTGGCAGCTATAGCTCAAATGTAAATTTAGCTGTTGAAAACTCAACATGGGAGGAAGAAAACGAATTACAAGAAATGTATTTATCTAGAAAAACATATGCTTTTAATGCTGATAATCCAGGAGAAATGAATCAGAAAAGAGATGTTTTTGA
>CAYSSQ010000026.1:0-17253 GCA_964433825.1 uncultured Prochlorococcus sp.
TGTATGCGCCTAAAAAACCTAAAGACGCAACTTTCCCAAGAGTTTTAAACTTTACCCCGCCACATAAAGCCATTATCCAGAAAAGTCCTCCTGTTAGACAGGCTGTACTAAGATTAGGTTGCAACATTATTAAAAATATAAGAACTACGAATAGAAGTATCGAAAAAATTTTCTTCTCATTTTTTACCAAATTCCAATGTGCAAAAATGTTTGCTGCTTCAAGTATTGAAAAAGGTTTTATTAATTCTGAGGGTTGAATTTGTAAAGGTCCAATAATGAGCCATCGAGAAGATCCGTTAAGTGTTGTACCGAAAAAAATAGTTCCTGCTACTAGTAGGATCATTAAGTAAAAAATATATTTAGAAATCTTTAAAAGATCTCTAATATTTGTTTTAAATATTAAATAAGAAATAGATAAACTTGGAACGTACCATAGTATTTGACGTTTAATGTAATAAGCCCAATCGCCCATTTCTTTATTAGCAACCCACCAGCTAGCAGAGCTAAGAATAAAGATTCCAAATAAACACCAAATCCCTAAAAATAAAAAGAATAACTTTCCTTCAGAAGGCCACAATTTAAAAGGTAAGGGAATAAAATTGTTTCTTGGAAATATAGGATTATTAGAAAAATTAGATATTTTCTCTTTTTCGGAATTTTTAAAGTAATTGGATATTATTTTTTTATCTTGCACTTTTGAAAATACTAGATATCCCATTGAGCCGTCAAAATCTTATTTTGCCAAGAGTTGTAGTGGAATATTGCATTTTATTTATCAAAAATTTTATATTTAAAGCCTTGAGAATTTTGAATAAACTTTAAGAATTTTTATTTTCACGAGAAAGGTCTAGCTAAATGTCACCTATTCATGATAGATTCCCTGAGTTTATGCATTTATTTTAAACCTAAGAGGATTTCTAAATTATGTTCACAATTGTGAACTCAGATGAAAAAAAACTTAAGCAATCTACTAGTTTAGATGCTTCTAAATCATCTATTTTAGAAAATTCCTATTTAGCTCAGAAGAAATTTTCTTTATTTAAAAGATTTTTCAATTTCATAGCTGAAAATGAGTATTACAAGTTACAGTTAACAATTTTTGCTTTGACTTTCGTTATTTCATTAATTGCATCATTATTTGCTTTAGTTCTCATTAATCCTTCTTTTGGTTTAAGTATTTTTGTAGGTTCCATTGCTGGAATTTTTTATTTGCGCTTGCTTGCAAAAAGTATCGGAAATTTGGGCAAAACGTCATCTGGGATTTCAAAAGTGCAGCTGCTTATACCAGTATGTTTATTCATTTTTGCAAGTAAAAATGAATTAATTGAAATCTTCCCCTCTATTATTGGCTTCTTTTTCTATAAGCCTGCTCTAATAATCTATTTTTCAAGATCTTAATAAGGTTTTGTGTTCCAAATTTATTCAAATTTTTTAAATCAAAATGAATTTTAATTCTTTTTTCACAAATTTTGCAGAATTAGAAGTTGGTCAACATCTTTATTGGCAAATAGGTAGTATCAGAATTCATGGACAAGTTTTTTTAACATCTTGGATTCTCTTAGGTGCACTATTGGTTTTTATTTCCTTAGGTACTAAAAAGATGGAAAATGATCCTAAAGGATTACAGAATTTACTTGAGTTTCTATGGGATTATATAAGAGATTTAGCTAGAACCCAAATAGGTGAGAAGGTTTATAGAGATTGGATGCCTTTTATTGGGACACTTTTTTTATTTGTTTTCGTTAGTAACTGGGGAGGAGCTTTAATACCTTGGAGAATAATAAAATTGCCAAGCGGTGAGCTTGGAGCTCCAACTGCTGATATTAATACAACTATTGCTTTAGCTCTTTTAGTCTCACTATCTTACTTTTATGCTGGTTTAAGTAATAAAGGTTGGAGATACTTTGAATACTATGTTCATCCTACCCCAATTATGTTGCCTTTTAAAATACTAGAGGACTTTACAAAACCATTATCACTGTCTTTTAGGCTTTTTGGAAATATCCTTGCTGATGAACTTGTGGTTTCAGTTCTAGTATTTTTAGTCCCATTGGTTTTACCAATACCAGTAATGTTTCTTGGCTTATTTACTAGTGCTATCCAAGCTCTTATTTTCGCTACATTGGCCGCTTATTATATTGGTGAAGCTGTTGAAGAACATCATTAACTTTTTTTTATTACATACTTACCCTTTTACAAAGGGCATATAATCTGCCAAAATACCTAATCGCGTAGGTCTGTTAAGTTCAGACCCATTCTTTAAAAATCATAAGGATGTCCAAGCGTGTTAGACAAAAGATTTTATCCCAAGCTTTAAGCTATTTATTTCAAATTATGGATTCTATTACTTCCGCTGCATCTGTTGTAGCTGCTGGACTAGCTGTTGGCCTAGGTGCAATTGGCCCTGGTCTTGGACAAGGTAACGCTGCTCAAGGAGCTGTTGAGGGTATTGCTCGTCAACCTGAAGCAGAAGGCAAAATTAGAGGTACTTTACTCTTGTCATTTGCTTTCATGGAGTCACTCACTATCTACGGATTGGTTGTTGCTCTTGTATTGCTTTTCGCTAATCCTTTCTCTTGAGGAATTATTTTGCTTATTCTGAATTAAGCAATAATTTTTACCATAACTTCAACTTAAGCTTATGCTTGCCTCTATTATTCTTGCTACTGAAGGTGGATTATTTGATATAAATGCCACATTGCCACTTATGGCAATTCAAGTAGTCATTTTAACTTATTTATTAAATTCTCTGTTCTTTAAGCCTGTTGGAAAGGTAGTAGAAAAAAGAGAAAAGTACGTTACTACAAGCATTACTGAGGCCAAGTCAAAACTTGCTGAGGTTGAAAAGTTAGAAGCTGATTTACTAAATCAACTTCAGAAAGCTCGTTCTGAGGCTGCGCAAATTGTGAACGAGGCTGAAAAAGATTCTGATAAGCTTTTTCAAGAAGCTCTAGACCTTGCAAATAATGAAGCTAATGCTTCTAAAGAAAAAGCAAGACTAGAAATTGAAAATCAGACTTCTTCAGCACGTGAACAGCTTACTAAGCAAGCTGATGACTTAAGTGAACTTATTGTCAATAGGTTAATTCAACAACAATGAATCTTTCTTTTTTCGCTACAGAGGGTTTTGGATTAAATCTCAATTTATTTGAGACCAATGTCATTAATTGGGCTGTAGTTATTTTTGGACTTTATAAATTTTTACCAGGTTTTCTTGGGAAAATACTTCAAAAAAGAAGGGAAGGCATCCTTCTTGAGTTAAACGATGCAGAAGATCGACTTAGTAAAGCAACTAGTGCATTAGAAAAAGCAAAATCAGATTTATTACTAGCGGAGGAAAAAGCTTCACAAATAAAAGCCGATTCCTTAAAAAGATCTGAAGCAATTAAGCTAGAGAGCGAGAAGAAGGCTATTGAAGAGATGGCTAGAATAAAACAAAGTGCAATCTCTGATGAGAGTTCTGAAGCTTCAAGAGCTATTTCTCAACTTCGTAAAGAAGCTGTTGAATTAGCTATAAGAAAAGTTTTAGATTCACTACCGAATAAACTTGATCAATCAACTCAAGAAAATTTGGTTACTAAATCAATTAATGATATAGAGATTGAATAATGCCTCTTTTAAATTCCGTTACAACTCCTTATGCAGAAGCTTTCCTTCAGGTTTCAGAAGAATTAAATCAAACTGAAGAAATTGTTTCTCAGTCAAAAGAAATTCTTTCTTTAATGAAAGAATCTCCAGAACTTGAGAAAGCTTTAGCTTCTCCGATTCTTGAAAAAGACTCTAAAAAGAAAATTATTGTTCAGCTTTTCTCTGACAAAATTAATCCATCTTTGTTAAATCTTCTAAAATTATTAGCTGATAGACAAAGAATTGGTATCCTTGTCCCAATCCTTGAGAGATTTTTAGAGCTTTACAGAGAGAATAGTAATATTGCTCTCGCAACAGTTACTTCAGCTGTAGAACTATCTGAGGAGCAAAAAAGCTTACTTTCTCAAAAAATAAGAGCTATCGCTGGCACCGAAAAATTAGAACTTGTTACTAAAACTGATTCAACTCTTATAGGCGGTTTCGTCGCGAGTGTAGGATCTAAGGTAATAGATGCAAGTCTTGCTTCTCAAATTAGAAAACTTGGTCTTTCTCTTTCCAAGTAATTTAAAACAAAACACTATTTCTTAAAACCATGGTATCAATACGTCCTGATGAAATCAGTTCAATATTAAAACAACAAATAACTGATTACGATCAATCTGTATCTGTAAGTAATGTTGGAACAGTTCTGCAAATTGGTGATGGTATCGCCAGAATTTATGGTCTTGAGAAAGTGATGGCGGGAGAGCTACTTGAATTTGAAGATGGGACTGAAGGTATAGCATTAAATCTCGAGGACGATAATGTTGGTGCTGTATTAATGGGCGATGCACTTGGTGTTCAAGAGGGAAGTACAGTTAAAGCGACTGGCAAAATTGCTTCTGTACCTGTTGGCGAAGCTATGCAAGGAAGAGTGGTTAACCCATTAGGGCAACCAATTGACGGGAAAGGTGAAATACCTACTAGTGATAATAGACTTATTGAAGAGCTTGCTCCAGGGATTATTAAAAGAAGATCAGTTTATGAACCAATGCAGACTGGCATTACCTCTATAGATGCAATGATACCTGTTGGTAGGGGGCAAAGAGAATTAATTATTGGAGACAGACAGACTGGAAAGACTGCTATCGCCATAGATACAATAATAAATCAAAAGGGACAAGATGTTACTTGCGTTTATGTAGCTGTTGGTCAAAAATCTGCTTCAGTAGCAAATGTTGTTGAGGTCCTTAGAGAAAAGGGGGCTTTAGATTATACGGTAGTAGTTAGTGCAGGAGCTTCTGAAGCTGCAGCCTTGCAATATTTAGCACCATATACTGGAGCTGCAATTGCAGAACACTTTATGTATCAAGGTAAGGCTACTTTGGTTATTTATGATGATTTAACAAAACAAGCTCAAGCTTATAGGCAAATGTCTCTACTTTTAAGAAGACCACCAGGGAGGGAAGCATATCCTGGAGATGTTTTCTATTGTCATAGTAGGCTTTTAGAGAGAGCAGCGAAGTTATCTGACTCAATGGGAGGTGGTTCAATGACTGCTCTCCCAATTATTGAAACTCAAGCTGGAGATGTGTCAGCTTATATACCTACAAATGTTATTTCAATCACAGACGGTCAAATTTTCCTAAGTGCTGATCTATTTAATTCAGGTTTGCGTCCTGCAATTAATGTTGGTATTTCTGTTAGTAGAGTGGGAGGAGCGGCCCAAACCAAAGCAATTAAAAAGATTGCAGGAACTTTGAAATTAGAATTGGCTCAGTTCGATGAATTAGCCGCATTTTCACAATTTGCGTCAGATCTTGATGAGGCTACCCAACAACAATTGGAAAGAGGAAAAAGACTTAGAGAATTACTTAAGCAACCCCAATTCTCACCTTTGAATTTAGCAGAGCAGGTTGCTGTGGTTTATGCAGGGGTTAAAGGTTTGATTGATGAAGTCCCAGTTGAAGAGGTTACAAAGTTTGCTATTGAATTAAGAGAATATCTTAAATTAAATAAATCAGAATTTATAGAAGAAGTTTTAAAAGAAAAGAAATTAAATGATCAATTAGAGGCAACTTTAAAAGAAGTTATCACTGAAGTTAAATCTTCGATGCTAGCCAAAATTTAAAATTAATAAAAATTATGCCAAATCTTAAAGAAATAAGAGATCGAATTGTATCAGTTAAAAATACAAGAAAGATCACAGAAGCTATGAGATTAGTAGCTGCCGCAAAAGTAAGAAGAGCTCAGGATCAGGTCCTTAAGAGTAGACCTTTTGCGGATAAACTTGCTCGGGTATTAGAGAATATTCAATCTAGAATGCAGTTTGAGTCATCAGATTCTCCTCTCTTGACGAAAAGAAAAGTTGAGAAGATTTCTTTAGTCTGCATAACTGCTGATAGGGGTTTATGCGGAGGATACAATACAAATATTATTAAAAAAGTAGAAATCAGATATGCGGAATTAATTGCGAAAGGTTTTCAACCAAGTTTAATCCTGGTTGGTAAGAAGGCTATTGGTTATTTTCAAAATAGGAAGGATAGATACTCTATAAAAAGTACCTTTAAAGAGTTAGAGCAAGTTCCTACAACAAAAGACTCAGAGGGAGTGACTAATGAAATCCTTGCTGAATTTTTATCTGAAAATACTGATAGGGTTGAGATTATTTATACGAAATTTATTACTTTGGTAAGCTGTGCTCCAGTAGTACAGACATTATTGCCTTTAGATCCTCAGGGAATTGCTGAAGAGAATGATGAAATTTTTAGACTGACTACTAAAGATAGTAAATTGAGAGTAGAGAAGACTACTATAACAAACTCAAGTGGCGAGAAACTCCCCTCTGATATCGTTTTTGAACAAAGTCCTAATCAACTTTTAGATTCATTACTCCCTTTATATTTACAAAATCAAGTTCTAAGAGCATTACAAGAATCTGCTGCATCAGAATTAGCTTGTCGAATGACTGCTATGAATAATGCAAGCGATAATGCTAAAGAATTAGCAAATACATTAAATTTGACTTATAACAAGGCCAGACAAGCTGCAATAACGCAAGAAATCCTTGAAGTTGTTGGTGGTTCAGCTATTTAAGTGGAATGAATCAAATCGTTATTTTTTTATAAAATTGTTAATGAATTTTTTATAAAAAATTACTTAAAATGAAAGTTATCTGAAATCAACATGACTATCAATAAGTTTTGAAATGGAATTATCAAATATTGAATTTGAATTGCAATGGGATAATAGTATTAAATTAAATAATTTAAGAAAATATATAATTGATAATATTACTATCAGAGGTGAGGTTTTAAGATGGTCAATAAATAATATAGAAATTAAAAATAAAAAAAATCATGAAAAGGTTTTAAATATTAATGCTGTAATAATAAAAAAATGAAATTTAAATTCAGATTTAAGTTAAATTTATAATTATGAAAATTGTACCTACTATTTTTATTGTACCTACGGGAATTGGATGTGAGATCGGCGGTTTTGCAGGAGATGCTCTTCCCTCAGCAAAATTATTAGCATCAGCTTCAGGATGTTTGATTACACACCCAAATGTAATGAATGGTGGATCATTATCAGAATATGATGAAAGAATACTTTATGTTGAAGGATATAGTCTAGATAGATTTGCTAAAGGTGAATTAGGTTTAAAGAAAGTGAATAATCAGAGGATAGGTATAATTTTTGATTCTGAGATTGAAAAAGATATATTAACAAGGCATTTACAAGTTGCAGATGCATGTATTTCAACTCTGGGAATTAATGTATGTTCTTATGTGATGACTAATAATCCAATTGGTGTTGTTTTAAGTGATACAAGTTCTGGAGTTAGTAGCAGTGGATATATAAAAAATCCAGATGGTTTGATTAATGCAGCCGAGAAATTAATTAAGGATGGAATAACAGCTATTGCTATAGTCACCAAATTTCCTAATGATTTAGATTGTCATGATATTGAATCCTATAGAAAAGGACAAGGTATAGACTCTATCTCTGGTGTTGAGGCCGTAATAAGTCATTTAATAAGTAAATATTTTCAGGTGCCTTGTGCACATTCACCGGCGTTTGCTGAATTGGAAATTGAAGAGAGACTTGATCCGAGAGCTGCTTCAGAAGAGATTGGTTTTACATTCTTGCCATCAGTACTAATTGGTCTAAATAAAGCTCCGAACTTAGTTCATCTCCCCTCTGAGGATACTAATAATATTCTTCATCCTGATGAAGTAGAAGTAATTATTGCACCTAATGGAGCTCTTGGCGGTGAAGCGGTTTTAGCGGCTATGGAACGTGGACTAAATATAATTTCAGTTAAGAACCCAAGCACTCTTAATATTTGTAGTAACCATTTTAATTATCCCAATTTTACTGAAGTAGAAAATTATTTTGAAGCTGCTGGATTGATATTATCTATTCGTGAGGGAATTAATCCTTCATCTATTCGAAGACCAATCATGCCCTTTATAAATTCAAGAATCAATTAACTTATAAAGACTTACCTCGCTATTGGCAATCTCCAATCAGTTCCTAATGATTGGCTGCTTAGCTTTATTATTGGAGGTGCTTGCTTTCTCTTGAATTCTGCTTTTTTCATTAATGAAAGAATTTTTGAAATAAGATCATTTTCAAATCCTTCTTTTTTAAGAAGAGCAAAATCATTTTTTTCTTCAATTATTTTCTTAAGAAGAATATCCAACTTTGAGTAGGGAGGTAAAGAATCTGTGTCTAATTGGTTTGGAGCTAGCTCAGCAGTGGGTGGTTTGGTTAATATCTCATCGCCGATAATGGGCCCCTTTGAAGGTAAATTATATTTTTCTCTTAATTCGATTGAATCTTTACTATCTATCCATTTTGCAAGTTTAAAAACATTTGTTTTGTATAAATCTCCAATTAATGATAACCCTCCATTCATATCGCCATATAAAGTACAGTATCCAACAGCAAGTTCAGATTTATTTCCAGTAGATAGCAATAAATGAGAATGTTGATTTGCAATTGCCATAAGAATTGTTCCTCTAATCCTTGATTGTATATTTTCATTTGTAATTCCTTTTAATTCAAAATTTAAATATTTTTTGAATGTACTTTCAAAGTCATCAAATATATTTTCTATCGACATTGTACTAATATTTATTTTCAATCTTTTAGCTAATTCATAAGCATCAATTAAAGAATTCTTGCTACTCCATTTGGATGGCATATATATAGAAAAGATATTATTTTCCCCAAGAGCTGCGGATGCAATGACAGAAACTAATGCAGAGTCAATGCCTCCACTTAACCCAATTAATGCTGTTTTAAATCGACATTTTTTTGCATAATCTTTAAGTCCCAAAACTAAGGTATTAAAAATTAATTCCATTTCGCATTTTTCTTTTTTATTAGTAATAATCTTTTTATTATCTTTAATATCCCAGCAGCTAAAGTCTTCTTCGTGGGATTTTAATTCTTTAATTAATTGACCATTCTGATTTAATATAAAGCTATTACCATCAAAAACTAAATTATCATTGCCACCAATTTGATTTAAATAGATAACAGGAATTTTCAAATTTTTTGTAGCAAAAAAACATATTTTTTCTCTACTTGAGATTTTATTTAAGGTAAAAGGAGATGCAGAAAAATTAATTAATAAATCGATCTTTTTTTCTTTTAAATCAAAAATCGGGTTCTCTTTATGCTTTCCTCTCCCTTCTATATTTTTGTTAACCCATAAATCTTCGCAAATTGTTATTCCTATTTTCCAAATCTTGTTATCTAATTTTTTTTCTATTATGGAAACATTTTCTCCAGATCTAAAGTATCTTTTTTCATCAAAAACTTCATAAGTTGGTAGTATTATTTTGCGAGCGATTATTTTCCATTCTCCTTTTTCTAGAAGGGCTATTGAATTGTATAAATTTGGGAAAAACCCATCTTTAATTTCTTCTGCGATTCCAATGGTAACACTGAGATTTCCATAATATTTCGCCACTTTCTTAGAAAGTTCAAGTAGTATTTTATTTTGTTTATGAAGGAGATCTTTCTGAAATAGTAAATCTTTTGGTGGATAACCCCATAATGATAATTCTGGTGTAATAACTAAATTAGCTGAGTCTTTATGAGCATTAGATAGAATGTTAAATATATTTTTTGCATTTCTATCTAAATCTCCAACAATAGGATTTAATTGTGCAAGAAATATTTTCATTGCTCTATTCTAATTGTATCTGTACAATTTATTGCTTTTTAGGATTGGAATTAAGGATTTGGGTAAAAATGAAAAATTTTTACTTGATCTTGCTAGAGAACTTGATACTTTAGGAATTTTAAATGATGAAATTTCATAAGTTCCTTGTAATTTTCCAATTGAATCCAAATGTTTTTTATTTAGTTCATATCCATCTCTTGGGATTATATATAAATTTACTTCTTCTAAAATATCATTAATATTTTTCCAAGAAAATATTTCTTCTAATAAATCACTGCCGATTACAAAATTTAATCTTTTTAAATGGTACTTTGCTTTGCATTTATGTATTGTTTTTATCGCCCATGGACTAGTTATCTCATTATCAAAAATAATATTTGAAATATCTAAATTATCAATGAGCGTTTTTAAAAGTAAGCTTCTATTCTTTAGATTTTCTTGATGCTCTTTTGAAGGATTATTACTTGCATATGTAATGACTAAATCATATTTTTTGGCTAACTCTCTAAGAATAATTTCATGACCACTTGTGGGTGGATCTGCGCTAGTTCCAAAAAGAGCTGCTTTAGGATTTTTTGAATTCAAGGAATAAATATAGTTGGGTCGGTAATGGATTGGGAATAGATAGAAAAAACATTTTTTGAATCTACAAAATTAGTTCCTCTGAGAGCTATTTTCTTTATGCTCTGAAAGGGTTCAAGATTATGAATGGTGCTTTTTTTTAAGATTTCTTTAGCAGCTAACTTGCCAATTAAATTTGTTGCTTTTACAGCTATAGCAGCTTGGACAACAGCAATGGGACCATAAGGGAGTAATGAAAAGCCACCTGAGAATGGAGCTGAAATCAAACTTATTTTTCTCATTAAATTTAAAGTAGTAATAATACTAATTTGTGATGCGCCTAGGAAAATATTATTAATTGAGATTGTCTTCATAAGTTTTCTCGCAGATTGAGTTTTTATCTTCAAACCATAAATTTCACTTAATTCCTTAATTAAAGCTGTATCTAAAAAGAAGGACCCAGCAACATCTAAAAAAAGTAGTGGATTAAGTGCGACTCCTGATGCTTTCATTGTTGCAAATTTCCCAATGGTCGCTTGTGCTTCTTTTTTTCTCTTAAGTAATCGACATTCCTTGATTTTCATAGAGACTATATCTGCCGTTCGAAGGGTATTAGATATTAGATAGATATCACCAAATTTATAAATTGATTCTCTTAAATAATTGAGTAATTTTTGGTTCTCATCATAATTATTTTTATGAATATTTGAGGAAGTAACTATTGGAATTGATGAGTGATCGGATAGTTTTTGTTTTATATTATCTGTTATCCTTTTAACCTCAGGGACTTCCCAAATATCAGTTTTATTTAAGACTAAGATTATTTTTTTGCCAATTTTGATAAGTTTTTTAATACGACTTAATTCATTCCTATTTAAATCACCTGAAACCGTAAATAGAATTAAATCTAAATTAAAGACTTTTTTAAAATCATCTTCCTTGTCATCTTCTGAACAGATATCAAATCCAGGGAAATCAATTAACTCTACTATTTTTAAAACATCTTCATTAAAAGTTAACTCTTTAGATCTAATTTTTTTAGAAGAACCATTCAATATACCAGTTTCAAAGAAATACTCATTTGCTATGAAATTTAATATTGTTGATTTACCTACCCCAGCTTTGCCGTATACACCAATTCTTAAATGTTTATCTTTTAGCCTTAGTAGTTGCTGATTAAATTCAATTATTTCTTTATTTAATATTCCTTTTTCATAATTATTAATTTCTATCGATTCCCACCATCGTTTAAAAAGCAAATAACTTTCATCAAGTTTTGATTTCTGATTCATTATTTTTTCCACCATCCCGCTAAAACTGAGAGAACTGCCTCAGATCCAATTAATCCCACAAAACCTCCGAATTCATCTACTACTACTTTTACTCCTTTTCTATCCTTGTCAAATGTTGTTAAAAGCTTATCAACCTTTATCATTTCAGGGATATAGTCAACGGGGTCACATAATTCAGAAACTAATTTTGAGTTATCTCCTTCAAGTAGAGCTGTAAGCAATAGTTCTCTTTTTGCGACTCCTTGAATTTTATCAACCTTGTCTCCAAGTACCACCCACCAAGGAGAATTATTAGAAATTAATAACTGTGAAATATTAGAGAGCATTTCTGATCCATCTATGCTTGGAGCTGAGACTCTAGGGATCATAAGGTCTTTTGCTTTTAGATCATTTAACTGGAAGACTTTTGAAATCATTGCAGCTTCATCTGCTTCAATTAAACCTCTTTGTGATCCAATTTTTGCCATTTGTCTAATCTCTTCTTCATCAGTTGATATTTCATTTTCTGCGGTTATGAGAGGAAATAGCTTCTCTATAAGAATCAGAAAAGGCTTCATCAATATATTCAATGATCTTAAGATTGGGACAGAAAAAATCGCTACTTGTAAAGAAAATCTTGTCCCAATTGCTTTTGGAAGGACTTCACCTAACAAAACTACGAGGATATAGAATCCAATAGTAAAAATTGTTAATCCAATATTGTTATTTATTACTAAAGCACCATAAACTCCAAGAATTAGGCTTCCTATTATATTAAATCCATTATTTGTAATCGTAATAACTGTTAATGTTCTTCCTAAGTGCTTTTTGAGTTTCAGCAATTGATTAGCATAACTAGTAGGCTTTTGCTTCGCCGCTACCTCTACAATTCTTATGGAATTTACTGCCAGAAAAGCTGCTTCTGCTCCGGAGCAACATGCTGAACCCACTAGAATGACAAATACTAGTATTATTAAAACAAGGACATTAGGTTCCATTAATTTTTAGCAAAATTAACTTTATAATTCATTCTTCCATTTTTTCCTAAAACTCGCCAACTTTAGATTTATGTATCAATTTGATAGCCAAGTTTTTTATAGGAGAAGACAAGAGTTTCTGTCGAAATTAAATGGTAAAGCAGCTGTGATACCAAGTGCAAATCTTGTGCAACATCATGCAGATTGTGAATATCCTTTTAGGCAAAATAGTAATTTTTGGTATTTAACTGGTTTTGACGAGCCTGATTCAATAGCTTTATTATTATCTCACAAGAATGAAGGCGAGAAATATATTTTATTTGTTAATCCTAAAGATCATATTAGTGAGGTTTGGCAAGGTTTTAGGTGGGGATTAGATGGAGCCAAAGAAGTTTTCAAGGCAGATAAGTCACATTCTATAAGCGAATTGGAAAGTCTTTTACCATATTATTTAGAGGGTGCAGATGAACTTGTATTTTCTCTTGGTAAAGATAAAAAAGTAGAATCTTTAGTTTTAGAAGTATGGTCAAAACAGCTCGAAAATATGTCTAGAACCGGTTGGGCTCCTAGTGCAATAAGGTCGCCTAATCTATTTCTAAATGAAATGCGGCTACTTAAAAGTGAATATGAGATAGGAAGAATAAAAGAGGCTGCTCAGATTTCAGCAGAAGCCCACGAATTTGTAAGGTCTCATTCATATAAAAAAAAGAATGAGAGGCAACTGCAAGGGCTTATAGAGGGGTTTTTCCTTGATAAAGGAGCAAGAGGGCCAGCTTATAACTCTATTGTCGCGTCAGGAGATAATGCATGTGTTTTACATTACACCTCCAATAATTGTGAGTTGAAGCAAGGCGAGCTTGTCCTTATTGACGCAGGTTGTTCTCTGATGGATTATTACAATGGCGATATTACAAGAACTTTCCCAATTAGTGGAAAGTTTTCTGGTGAACAGAAAGCAATTTATGCGGTAGTTTTAGAGGCTCAAAAAATTGCCATTCGTAATGTAATTGCTGGAGTTGATTCAAATCATATTCATAATGCAGCATTGAAAGTGTTAATTGATGGTTTAAAAGAATTAAGCTTACTGAAAGGTGATACTGATGGAATTATTGAGAATGGTTCATATAAACACTTATATATGCATAGAACAGGCCATTGGCTTGGTCTAGATGTGCATGACGTAGGTGCTTACAGATTAGGAGATTATGAAGTTCCCCTTAAGAATGGAATGGTCCTAACTGTAGAACCAGGTATTTATATAAGTGATAGAATTCCCGTAGCAGATGGCCAACCCGATATACATCCAAGGTGGAAAGGCATTGGGATTAGAATTGAAGATGATATTTTAGTGAATGATAAAAATCCTGAAGTGTTGACTAAAACAGCGTTAAAAGAGATATCTGATTTAGAAACATAATTAATTGACTTATTAATTTATAAGTTTTATTTTTTAAAGTAGTTGATTTATTTTTTCATGGCACCAGAAAGTTCTACAAATCAAAGACTGTTGCAAGCGAGAGCTTTGTCAGGCCAACTTGGTATGTTTGCTGAGGAAAATGAAATACCACGAGATCTTTGGGATGCCTTAGAAGCAGAAATCTATAATTACTATAAAGTCGATAAAAATAGTTAATTGGTTTTTTAATTAACTATAGAAATTTATTTTTTGTATTTATGTATCTAAAGATTAGCAAGGGAAAACTTTTGAAAAATTACCAAAATGTGCCCTTAAGCTGATAAATTATAAATATTATTGAAAGTTTTATTAAATGACTTCACAAGAAAGACCCAGTGAGAATAATGTTGAGCAACAAGATCAAAAAGGTGAAAATCAAAATGCTAAAGGGATTAATACTCCAAATGCCGGCATGCTGGGAGCTTCAGCCGTTCTTGCTGCAGCTACCATTGATGAAGATGGAGTGCCAACTGGTTATACTCCAAAACCCGATGAAGGAAGATTTATTATTAAGGTATTATGGTTACCTGATAATGTAGCCTTAGCAGTTGATCAAATAGTTGGAGGAGGACCAAGCCCACTAACTGCATACTTTTTCTGGCCAAGGGAAGATGCTTGGGAGAGATTAAAAACTGAGTTAGAAAATAAAGGATGGATAACTGATAATGAGAGAGTAGAAATACTAAATAAAGCAACAGAAGTTATTAATTACTGGCAGGAAGAAGGTAAAACTAAGAAACTGGAAGAAGCGAAATTAAAATTTCCTGAAGTTACTTTTTGTGGTACAGCTTAATTAATTTTTTGATGCTTGGAGTCTCGCTTGAGCCTTAGAAACTTCACTAATAGCTTTTATTTTCTCTGGGCTTTTTTCTGAGTTTAAAAATTTACTAAATTCAGTTTTGGCTTTTGATAGTGCTTCTTCAGCTGCAGTTTGATCAATTTCCGAGCCAATCTCTGCACTATTTACTAGAACAGTTACCTCATCGGACTCAATTTCTGCAAAACCTCCCATTAAAGCAATAGAAACCCATTTAGAATTACTTCTTAACCTTAATACACCTATATCTATAGCTGTTACCAAGGAAATATGGCCAGGAAGGATTCCTAACTGACCAGTTGTGCTTGGGAGAATGACCTCCTCTGCATCTCCTTCAAAAACATTTTGATTTGGAGCTAGAACTTTGAGTGAGATTGACATTAAATTTGTTAATTGAAAGTTTAATTAAATTTATATTTGTTTAATTCTCAGATTTAATTTTTTCTGCTTTAGCTTTTACTTCATCAATATTTCCAACTAAGTAAAACGCTTGCTCAGGTAAATCATCTAATTCCCCAGAAAGAATCATATTAAATCCAGCAATTGTATCTTCTAACTTTACATATTTACCAGACATGCCAGTAAAAATTTCTGCAACAAAGAAAGGTTGAGATAAGAATTTTTCAATTTTTCTTGCTCTATCTACGGTTAGCCTATCTTCTTCGGATAATTCATCTAATCCTAATATCGCGATAATATCCTGTAATTCTTTATATCTTTGCAAGGTTGATTGAACAGCTCTCGCAGTCTTATAATGCTCATCTCCTACTACAGAGGGTTGAAGCATAGTACTAGTTGAATCTAGAGGGTCAACTGCAGGATATATGCCCTTTGCCGCAAGTGCTCTCGCTAAAACAGTAGTCGCATCAAGATGAGCAAATGTAGTCGCAGGAGCCGGGTCTGTAAGGTCATCTGCAGGAACGTATACGGCCTGAATAGAAGTAATAGAACCCTCTAAGGTAGAAGTTATTCTTTCTTGAAGTTCTCCTACATCAGTACCAAGTGTGGGCTGGTAACCAACAGCTGAAGGCATCCTTCCTAGTAAAGCTGATACTTCGGAACCTGCCTGAACAAATCTAAATATATTATCAACAAAAAGAAGTACATCTTGCTTGTTTACATCTCTGAAATGTTCCGCCATCGTTAAAGCAGATAAGCCAACTCGCATTCTTGCGCCAGGAGGCTCATTCATTTGTCCAAAGCATAATGCAACTTTTGATTGAGTTAAATCTTCAGCATTAATAACTCCAGACTCTTTAAATTCTTCATATAAGTCATTACCTTCTCTAGTTCTTTCTCCAACTCCACCAAATACAGAGACACCTCCATGCTCTTTTGCAATATTGTTAATTAATTCTTGAATAAGTACGGTCTTACCAACCCCTGCCCCTCCAAAAAGGCCAACTTTTCCTCCTTGTCTGTAGGGAGCTAACAAATCAATAACTTTAATGCCAGTTTCAAAAACCTTAGGTTTTGTCTCTAGATCAGTTAACTTCGGAGCTGCTCTATGAATAGGAGATGTTTTAGTGGTTGTTACAGGCCCTTGTTCATCAACTGGTTCGCCCAATACATTAAAAATTCTTCCTAAAGTAGCCTCACCTACGGGTACTGATATTGGAGCACCAGTATCCACTGCCTCCATTCCTCTTACAAGGCCGTCTGTTCCGCTCATAGCAACTGCTCTTACCCTATGATCTCCTAAAAGTTGTTGTACTTCTGCGGTGAGTGCGATTTCTTGTCCGGCTGGATTCTTACCTTCAATTCTTAAGGCGTTTAGGATCTTTGGTAATTTACCTGCAGGAAACTCTACATCCAAAACTGGACCAATGACTTGACGTATTACACCCTTAGTAGGGTTAGTTGTTGTTGGAGTTGCAACCATTTTTTATTAATAAGGTGATGATTAGCTGATTTTTATCAGCTTCTAATCCGAAAATATTACCATCCCGAGGGTATATCCGTTAAATGGGTTCGGCCAACCGCACAGAAAAGGAGTGGTTGAAATGCTGCTTTGCGGATTATGTTGTTGATGATAAGGAATGAATAACTTTTTGTTCCATTTTTTTGGCGCTAAGCGTCCTATTTTTTGACCCTGCATTAATCTATGGCAGCTGTTTCACTAACAGTCTCTACAGTAAAACCACTGGGAGATCGCATCTTTATTAAAGTTTCCGAATCTGAGGAAAAAACTGCTGGAGGCATCCTTTTGCCTGATACAGCAAAAGAAAAACCACAAGTAGGAGAGGTTGCTCAGGTTGGACCTGGGAAGCTCAATGACGATGGTTCTAGGCAAACTCCTGAGGTGAGTATTGGCGACAAAGTCCTATACAGCAAATATGCTGGAACGGACATTAAATTGGGAGGAGATGAATACGTCTTACTTTCAGAAAAAGATATTTTAG
>CAYSSQ010000027.1:0-15815 GCA_964433825.1 uncultured Prochlorococcus sp.
CCTCACTTGATTGGTTAATTACTGATTCAAGAAGAATGGATTTATCTGAGCCTTCTCCACAACAAAAAGCTATGGCTGAGTTATTAGGAACTGATCTTATAAATATTCCAGATTAACATTAGCTCGTTTAAGTATCTCGGGAACAAGATGCTCACTTTTTACTGCCATAATGTGAACTCCTTGTGAAAGTTGCATAAATTCTTGAACCTGTTCTGAGGCAATATTAATTCCTTCTTCCATTGGTTCTTTGGATTCTTTCAAACGGTTTAAGATTGTCTCTGGAATATTTGCGCCTGGAACATACTTATTTACAAAAAGAGCATTTTTATATGATTTCAAGAGAAATACTCCTGCGATAACTGGAATACCTAGTGGTTCAGTAATACTTTTACAAAAATTCAATAAAAACTCCTTATCCATAATCATTTGTGTTTGTATGAATTTTGCTCCAGCATCTTTCTTCTTTTGAGTTCGCATTTTTAAACTTCTAAGATTACTGCAGCTGGGATCAGCTGCAGCACCAGCAAAAAGATTGGTTTTTTTATCCGCAAGAGTTTCAAAAGTAGGATCTATTCCATCATTAAAGTCTTTAATTTGCTTAAGTAATCGCACTGATTCTAATTCATGTACAGCTTTAGCATCTAATTGATCTCCAGCTTTAACAGAATCTCCAGTAATACATAAAATATTTTTTATTCCTAAAGCATTTGCGCCAAGGATATCAGATTGTAAAGCAATTTTATTACGATCTCTGCATGATATTTGCATTATAGGTTCTATCCCATTCTCTAGTAATAGTTTGGACATTGCTAAGCTACACATCCTCATCACCGCCCTGCTACCGTCGGTAATGTTAACAGCATGTACCTTATCTTTCAAAAGTTGTGCTATCTTGATAGATCGAGTGGGATCACCGCCCCTGGGAGGCATTAATTCTGCCGTTATTACTTTAGAATTTGCTTCTAAAGCTATTTGAAGTTTTGATTTCAATTGCTAATTGTTTTCTAGTTGGTTAACAACTGTGATGAGATTCATAAACTCAATTACTATAAAAAAAGAGCTGTTTAAATGCAAATGGTTGATGAAGAAGTAAACAACATTGATATGATGGGTCTCTCATCTAGAGAGATGGAAATCATTGATTTAGTTGCTGATGGTCTAACAAATCAAGAAATAGCTGTAAAGCTAACTATCAGTAAAAGGACTGTTGATAATCACGTAAGCAATATGTTTACAAAAACAGGTTCAAAAAATAGAGTCGCATTACTGAATTGGGCGATGGATCACGGAAAAATTTGTAGGGACGGATTTAATTGTTGTTCTCTTCCTGATTCTGATCAAGATTAATATCTCCTAATTTATAGTCTTTTTCGTTTAAAGACATTAATGAATAATTAGAAGAATTTAAGTCAAATAATTCTGCATAAGCAATACATGCATCTTTATCTGAGTTTATGTACCTCAGTATTCCTTCTTTATCATAAAGACCAAACATGAACTTAAAATAAATTAATAACAAATCACTAAATATAAAAAGAATCTAAAGGAATGAGTGTATTTTGGCTACTTATTAAAAATTATGCCTAATTGATCTTTGCTCCAACTTGAAAGGGGTGATTGTGCTAGTCCAAAGTTAGAAAACATTTTGATTCCGGTTATTTCTTTAGATATGAAATTTGGAATTTTTATGATTTCTTTTTCATTCTCTAATTCAATTTCTGCTAACTCTAAAGAATTATTTTTATCTTTAAATATATCTACCACCCAATTTTTTTGATTAATTAATAAATAAAATCTTTCTTTAAAGATTTTGTTAGTTAGTTGTGACATGATTATTTCTCCCTCGCTGCTTGGGATCTCATACTCAAATTCATAGCTTGTGAAATTCCTTAATGGTTTTTTTAGAGTTAATTTAAATGCCTCATTTTCAGATCTTATTCTAATAGTCCATTCATTTGGATTGGTCGAAAAATAACCTTGTTCAATATAAGTTTTTTTAATTATAAAATTTTTCCATTCATTATTTTTGATCAGAAATCTTCTCTCTATTTCTAAAGCCATTTGAAAAACTAATTTTTATTTAGGATAAATTCCCTTTCCAGTCTAATTTTTTTATTAACGTACTGTAATATGAAGTGCTATTTTTTAGAGAAATAAATCTAGCCGGTTTAGATGCTTTTTTGAGCTCACAATATTCGGAATAGGAAATTGTCATACATTTAGATCCATCTTTCCAGAGTTGAATAGAACTATTCAAGTTTTTCACTAATCTAACAATTACTTTGCTACTCCCTGGAATAACTATAGGACGACTTGAGAGGCTCATAGGGCATATAGGGTTTACAACTATTGCATTTATGGAAGGATGGACAATTGGACCTCCTGCAGCCATAGAGTAGGCAGTAGAGCCTGTTGTTGAAGAAATAATTAGACCATCTCCTTTAAACTCATTAACTTTTTCATTATCAATCTCTATTTCTATTTGATTTGTTGGTGAAATATCAGTCTCAACTGATTTAAAATAAAAATCGTTCAAAGCATAGAAGTCTTTAGAATCTAAAAAATTATTTTTTTCTATGGCACTTTTGCTATAAACATTACATTGAAGCATATTTCTTTCGTTAATATGGAATTCATCTTTTTCAATTAAAGAAAGAAAAGATTCATTTAATAAAAATTCTTTATCTTGACTAAGGAAACCTAAATTGCCTCCAATATTGAAACTAAGTATAGGAATATCGAAGTGAATTAATACATTGACGGATTTTAAAACTGTACCGTCCCCTCCTAAGACAACTGCTAAATCAGGAATTTTTGAATTAAGTTTTAATTCGCTTTCTAAAGATTTTTTATTAAAATCACTATCTATCCTTATGGAATCTATTCCCTTATTATTAAAAATATCCTCGCAGTATTTAGAAGTGTCTTTTGCAATAGTACTATTTGAACGGTAAATAATTAGCACTAAAGAGTTATTCATCAATCAAGTTTTACCACTTAAGTAAGTTAAAACTTTCCATGTCAACAGTTACTCTGTTTCTATAAAGTGATAGAAGGATTGCCAAGCCGACTGCGGCTTCAGCCGCTGCTACTGTTATTACAAAAATAGCAAAAACTTGTCCTTGAATTAAATTATTATCGGTATAGGCAGAAAATGCCATTAAGTTTAAATTTACAGCGTTTAACATTAACTCTATACTCATCAATACCCTTACAGCATTTCTACTATTTAGAAGCCCCCATATACCTATGCAAAAAAGTATTGAAGCAATAACTAAAAAAGCCTGTAATGGAATTGAAGTTAGATTCATCATTTGTTAAGTATTTATTAATTTTTTTTAACCAATAGTGGATTGTTGGACTTTTCAATCAATTCTTGATCTACTGGTAATCCAGTTGATATGTCTTTTGACAAAACATCTCTTCTAGCAAGTACAATTGCTCCTATCATTGCCATTAAAAGCAGTACAGAAGCTACTTCGAATGGTAGTAAATAATCGCTAAATAAATGTTCTCCAATTCGAATCGTTGATTCTTCGCCAATCGAGTTTGAAGGATTTGAAATATGCCAAACATTTGATAAGTCAACTCTAATAAGCAGACTCAATAGGGTTATGCAAATAGAAAATGAGATTATTCTTCTCGAATTAATATTCTTTATTGGCTTTAGCTCTTCTTTTTTGTTAACAAGCATAATTGCAAAAATTATTAAAACATTTACTGCTCCTACATAAACTAAAACTTGAGCAGCAGCAACAAAGCTTGCATTTAATAAAAGGTATAGACCTGCAACGCTCATGAAAACTCCACCTAATAAAAAGGCAGAGTAGACAATGCTTTCAAGAAGTACAACACCTAAAGCGCCTGTAATAATAACTAAAGATAAAATTATAAAGCATATAAATTGGGTGGTTACTGCAATAGACATTTACTTATTTGAATTTGTAACCGGAATCTCTTCTTGAGGGTTACTTGATACCATCCAATCTAACACCTCTTCAGGTAGTTTTCCGACTCTTTGATCGCTAGAAGAAACCTCATGTGGATCCATCACTCCTTTCGGTAGATAAGCCAACTCTTTCAGAGATTTTACGGTTGGATCGGATGTCACATTTGTTGGTAATCTACCAAGAGCTACATTATCAAAATTTAAATTATGTCTATCAAATGTGGCTAATTCATATTCTTCCGTCATAGACAGACAATTAGTAGGACAGTACTCAACGCAGTTGCCACAAAATATGCAAGCACCGAAATCAATAGAATAATTTCTCAGCTCCTTTTTCTTCGTCTCTTTATTCATTACCCAATCAACTACTGGAAGATTTATAGGACATACTCGAACACAAACTTCACAAGCAATACATTTATCAAATTCGTAATGAATTCTTCCTCTATATCTTTCTGAAGGTATAAGCTTTTCGTATGGATACTGGACTGTTACTGGTCTTCTTCGTAGATGATCAAACGTTACTGTAATCCCATCAAATAAATATTTACTAGCGCCAAAAGCTTCTTTAATGTAACTATTGACTTTTTGGAGAAAATCTTTCATTTAAGAAACACATTACTTATACATTATAGTAGAAATAATTTCTTTTTGTAAGTAAATATACTTAACTTATCCCCCAAAAAAGTTTGGTAAGGCAAGCTTTAATCCTGCTGTTAATAGAAGATTAGCCAGTGATATAGGTAATAAAAATTTCCAGCCTAAGTCAAGTAATTGGTCTATCCTTACTCTTGGAGTTGTCCATCTTAGTAATATCGCAATGAAAACTAATAAGTAAGCTTTTAGTATAGTCATTACTATTCCTAAAGTAGCTGTTATAACTTGAATGGCAGGTGCATTTAGTGGGAGGTGTAATAAACTAGAAAAAACTTCTACTGGTATTGGAAATCCCCATCCTCCTAAATAGAGAACAGAAACTAATAGTGCTGAAAGTATTAAATTGATGTAACTCCCTAAATAAAATAAAGCGAACTTCATCCCAGCATATTCTGTTTGATAACCTGCTACTAACTCTTCTTCTGCTTCAGGCAGATCAAAAGGGAGTCTCTCGCATTCAGCCAAAGCGCATATCCAAAAGATAATAAAACCAATAGGTTGTCTCCAAATATTCCAACTAATAATTCCCGCAGTATTTTGTTGATTAACTATATCGACTGTGCTTAATGAATTTGTCATCATAACAATAGCCAATACTGACAAAGCTAAAGGAATCTCATAGCTAATAGATTGTGCAGCTGCTCTTAAACCTCCTAAGAGAGAGTATTTATTATTAGAAGCATAACCACTCATTAATAAGCCAATTGGTTGGATGCTACTAAGTGCTATCCATAGAAAAATACCGATACCAACATTGCTAATAAGTAAATTTTGTCCAAATGGAACTATTAACCACGAGAGGATAACTGGGACCAGAACTAATATAGGACCTGCTGTAAAAAGTATTGAATCTGCTTTCGCCGGGATTATATCCTCTTTGACTAATAATTTAAGACCGTCTGCTATAGGTTGAAGAACCCCTAAGGCTCCCGCATATTCAGGCCCTATCCTTTGTTGCGCAGCAGCAGAAATTTTTCTCTCTAGCCAAACAGTTACCAAGACTCCAACAACTGCTGCAACCAAAACTAATAGCATTGGGAAAGGTAACCAAATAATATGAGCTAACTCACTTGAAACGCCAATAGCTTTCAAAGCTTCATTAAAACTATACTCAAGATCAAGTCCGTTGTTCAAAATGAAAAAAACTATATAAACTAGATTAACTCCTAGGAGTCATTTGTGTGTATTTTCCTGAAGAATTAAGTTTTCAGATAATTATCTTTTTTCTAAGGGCAACCATGTTCTAGGTTTCGATCCTGTATAAATTTGAGATGGTCTAAAAATTCTATTAGCTCCAAGTTGTTCCCTCCAGTGTGCTAACCATCCCGCAACTCTCGAAATGGCAAAAATTGGTGTGAATAAATCTCTAGGAATCCCAAGCTTTCTATAAACTAGACCAGAATAATAATCAACATTAGGATAGATACCTCTTGGTCCCAAGGAAGGGATTGCTTCCTCCTCTAATTTTTTTGCTATCTCATACATTTCATCTTTCCCAAATCTTTCAAACAACTCTTCTGCTAATTTTTGAAGAATAATTGCTCTTGGATCCTTGACTTTGTATTCTCGATGTCCAAATCCCATAATCTTTATTTTTTTTTCAATTGAATTTTGTATGTAAGAAGCGGCATTTTCTGATGATTTTATTTCTTCTAACATTGCAATAACATCTTCATTGGCTCCTCCGTGAAGTGGTCCTGCAAGTGTTCCTACCGCGGATGCTACAACAGCGTAAGGATCTGTAAGAGTGCTTGCAGTCACTCTTGCACTAAAGGTGCTTGCATTTAAACTATGCTCGGCATGAAGAATAAGGCATTTATCAAAAACTTTTGCTGCTAATGGATCTTGCTCCTTTTCCGTTAACATATATAGAAAATTTGAAGAATAAGATAGATCATCTCTCGGTTGAATAGGATCATGACCTTTTCTTATAAGTTGAAAGGCTGCAACCATTGTGGGAATTTTCGCGATTAATCTAATAACTGCGTTATAGACATACTTGGGGTCATCAATAGCCCTCCTAGAATAGAATAGTCCGAGAGATGCAGCGCTTGATTGGAGGGCGTCCATAGGATGTCCTGAAGCTGGAAAGCATTTCATCATATCTCTTACCCGAAAACTTAATCTTCTATGCATTTGAACTTCAGCTTCAAAATTACTTAATTCATTTGCTGTTGGTAATTCTCCCCAAATTAATAAAAACGCAGTTTCCAAAAAACTACTCTTTTGGGCCAATTCTTCAATTGAATATCCTCTATATAGTAATTTACCCTTTTGTCCGTCTATGTCGCAGATTGATGACTTAGTAACTGGTATTCCCTCTAAACCCGGTTTTAATATTTGATCTGAGTTATCTACAGTTCTATCCATTAAAAAGTTTGTAATAGAATAGAATAGTAAAATTATTTTTGACTAAAAACAACCCTTTCGTCTTTGTTAAAAATCATATTACTCTCAATTAAGTAAAATTTAAAATACTTCTAATTCTGATTCGATAAAAACAAATGGAGTCAATTCAGGTATTCTTTGTATCGCTGAAGCTTTTAGACTTTTGAATTTTAGGTTTAATAAATTATTAGAAAAATTATTTATCTGATTAACTATTGGATAAGTAAAATTTCTAATAATATTAGAATTATTTAGATATATTTGGTCATCAATAAATTTTTGATTGTTGTAAATATTATTTTCTGCAAGATAATCTTTTGCATATTTCTCTAACATTTTATTATTTGATAGATATAAAATATTATTACTAAAATAAATTATATTATTTAATTCTTTAGTAAAAATTGGGATCTCTTTTTCGTAAGTTAATTTATTATCTTTAAAGCTTAATTTATCTTTTGAAAAAACATAATAATTAACGTCTTCTACTTTTATATTGTTTTTATTAAATTCATTAAATATATCTAGATTATTTAGAAGGTTATATTTATTTTCAATTATTTTAAAAGCTAATAACCAATTTTCAGAATCGATTGAATAAAAAATTTTATCAATTATATTACTTTTTATTTCTTCAATAATTTGTTGTTGAATATCATTGATTTTTAAAAATGGCAATCCATTATTAATGGACGTAAAATCATTAGTTAATATAATATTCCCTTCTTTCTGTAAATTAATAAAATTAATATTATTTTCTTCCTGATTTATGTTCTTATAATTATTTACTGAATAACTTTTTAAATTCAGTTTATTATTCATATATTTTAAAAATGTAATAAAATGTTCATTCCTTTCAAAATTTTCACCTAAAATATTGTTTATTAAATTTTCATTAGAAATAATAATTAATTTATTATTTACTGCTTCATTATATAATTCTATTGGTAAATTTTTTAGTATGCTTTGTTTTAGAATATCTTTGCGATTATTGATTGATAAATTTATTAATTCCTCGCTTGATGAAAAAATAATATAGTTTTCTTTAGTTTTATATGCGTATTTTAGAAAATTAATTTTTTCAGGTCTTTTAAATCTGATAATTTTATTTTCCTTATTTAAATTATTGTCTATATCTAAAATAGTGTTTATATTCTTATTATCTTTCACTTTTATTATTAATAATAAATCTTTTAAATGATCATCATTATTGTAAATTGATAATGATATTTCTCCATCATAAATGTCTTTAAAATTTTCTTGAAAATTAAATCCTAAAAATGAATATATTCCATTTTTTAAAATATTAAAATCTTCTTTCTTTTCATTTTGAATATTATTTTTAATAAACTTGTTAATATCAGAAGTATTTGCATTTGAAATTAAAGAAATCTCATTTTCACTAGGTATATAATTTGTAATTCCTAAATCTTTAATATTTTCTGATTTAAAACTAATTTTCTGAAAAAATAAAGTAAAGCATAAAGTTGATAATAATATTATTAAACCAATATACTTGAGATTCATTTTTATTTTTATTTTTAACAATAGATCTTTTCATGCAACTCTTATTACTAAATTGTTAATAAGAATTTATTAAAAATCTGATGATAAAGTTCCCAAAATCTATATCTGCGTATAATCTCAAAGACTGGATGAATTCAGGGGATGAAAAACTCACAATAATAGATGTAAGAGAAAAGATAGAATTAGAAATTGCGAGCTTTCCAAATACAGATATTCATATTCCAATGAGTAAATTAACTATTGAAAATATTTCTAAAGAAATTTATAAATTTAAAGATACAAAAATTGTTGTTTTGTGCCATATGGGTATCAGAAGTTATAATTTTTGCACTTTTTTGTTAGATAATCATCTTATTGATGAAGTTTGGAACTTAGAGGAGGGAATTGATGGCTGGAGTAAATATATTGATCCAACAATTACTAGGTATTAATCTATTTCATTTATTCTTGCTGATACGGTATTAACATCTTTATCTCCTCTGCCTGAGCAGTTAATCACTATTTCTGAATCATTTGTAAGTGTAGGTATTAATTTTTCTAACCAAGCAAAAGCATGTGCGGTCTCAAGAGCAGGAATAATACCTTCAAGTTCACTGACTAATTTCAATGCTTTTAATGCTTCTATGTCCGTCACTGATCCATATTCAGCTCTGCCAATTTCTTTTAGGTAGCTATGCTCTGGTCCAACTCCGGGATAATCAAGACCTGCACTAATAGAGTGTGCCTCTTGAACTTGTCCATTTTCATCCTGCAATAAAAGGCTCATTGCACCATGCAATATACCAATTGATCCCTTTGTTATTGTCGCTGCATGTTTATCTGTCGTAATACCGTTACCTGCTGCCTCTACACCAATCAGCCTAACTTCTTTATCATTTACAAATGGATGGAAAAGTCCCATTGCGTTCGATCCTCCTCCAACGCATGCTAATAAGATATTTGGAAGTGCTCCGAAATTTTCCAAACATTGTTTTTTTGTCTCTTCTCCAATAACTGCGTGAAAGTCTCTCACTAGCATGGGATAAGGATGAGGGCCAGCTACAGAGCCTAAAATATAATGCGTATTCTCAACATTAGACACCCAATCTCTAATTGCTTCACTCGTAGCATCTTTTAAGGTTGCCGTCCCAGATGTTACGACTTTTACCTCTGCTCCTAGAAGTTTCATCCTAAAAACGTTTAAAGATTGTCTTTTTATATCCTCTTCACCCATATAAATTACACAGTTTAAGCCGAATCTGGCACATACAGTAGCAGTCGCCACCCCGTGCTGCCCTGCACCTGTTTCAGCAATTATTCTTTTCTTTCCCATTCTTATTGCTAGTAATGCTTGCCCTAATGCATTATTAATTTTATGAGCTCCAGTATGATTTAGGTCTTCTCTTTTTAGCCATATTCTATTTCTAATTCCGTTTCTCATATAGAAATCTGTGAGTCTTTTTGCTTCATATAAAGGTGTCTCTCTACCAACATAAGTTTTTAAAAGATGATTTAGTTCTTCGATGAATTTTGCGTCTTTCCACGCTTCTTTTGCTGCTTTTTCTAATTCGAAAAGTGCAGGCATTAATGTCTCAGGAACATATTGTCCTCCATATTTTCCAAATCTCCCACCTTTGGAGGGTAGGTTTATATCATCATCTTTATGATTGTTCTCTGTTAAAGAAATTGAACTTACCAATGTTCTGTATTGTATATTATTCCACTATATATAAATCTAAAATTAATGCGAACGAAAAATTGGGTTGAATTTAATAATGAACCATTTCGTAATGAAGATAATGAGATAAAAAAAAATATAAAGCAATTTAATAAAATTACAGTTTATAAACAAAAGAAAGGTAAGAAAGGCAAAACAGTAACAATTATTTCAGGTTTAAATATGGAAAATCTGATTGAAGCAAAAAGCTTCTTAAAAAGATTAAAAATTTTTTGTGGTACTGGTGGTAAGATTAATGATAAATATTTTCAACTTCAGGGAGATTTGGTTGATAAGGTAAAAGATTTTCTTCATGAAGAGAATTATCAGATTTAAGAGATCAAACGTTAAGATAAAGAATTAATAATTCAGGAGCATTTTATGTTCAAAGAAGATTTGAAAAATTCTGATAAAAATATTAAATGGCATAACTTAACCATTGATAGGAAGAAATTGGAGTTAATGAGAGGCCATAAAGGAATGGTGCTTTGGTTTACTGGATTATCTGGATCAGGAAAAAGTACTTTGGCAAATGCATTAAATGAATCTCTACATACAAGGAGGTTATCAACTTTTGTTTTAGATGGGGATAACATAAGACATGGTCTATGTAAGGATCTTGGTTTCTCGGATGAAGATAGAGAGGAGAATATCAGAAGAATAGGAGAGGTTGCCAACCTTTTTATGAATGCAGGCATAATAACAATTACAGCTTTTGTTTCACCTTTTAAAAATGATAGAGAAAAAGTTAAACAAATAATTGGTCCAGAAGACTTTATAGAAATTTATTGTGCTGCAAGCTTAGAAGTATGCGAAGCTAGAGATACTAAAGGTTTATATAAAAAAGCTCGATCTGGAGAAATTAATGATTTCACTGGAATCTCTAGTCCCTATGAAATCCCAAAAGAACCCAATATTGTTGTAGAAACAGGAACTTTAGATATAGAAAAATCTGTTAAACAAATTATTGATTATTTAATTCAAATGGATTATTTAGTTGATAAATAGATTAATAATTTTCTAAATATTTTTTAACCCCAAGTTTGATTAATTTTTCATTTTTTAACCTTACAGTTTCATGAATCTTATCGCGAAATTCTTTTAGTTTAATATTTATTTTTTCATCAAATAAACTTATAATCTCTACTGCAAGAAGTCCTGCATTCTTTGCACCATTTATTGCAACTGTTGCAACTGGAATACCAGCTGGCATCTGCACTATAGAAAGAAGAGAATCAATACCTTTTAGTGTTTTAGATTCAACAGGAACTCCAATAACAGGAATATGTGTAAGTGAAGCAACCATGCCAGGTAAATGTGCAGACCCCCCTGCACCTGCAATAATTACCTTAATATTATTTTTCTCTGCATTTTTTGCATATTCCATCATTTCAATAGGGGTTCTATGTGCCGATAGTATTGAGATGTCCATCCCTATTCCAAATTCATCAATAATATCAATTGCTGGTTTCATAGTATTAAGATCAGAGTCACTTCCCATAACTATTGAGACCTTATAGTTTTTCATAAAATGAAAATTAGACAAAATAACAAATCAATTCTTTTCTTATGATGACGTGCAATTTGTTGAGCGCTAGTTAGTTAGTATTAAATTGATTAATTTTTAAAAAAGTTATGCCAAAAATTAAAAATCTTGAAAAAATTGAAGTTAAAGATTATTTTAACGGTGTAGGATTCGATAGATGGAAAAGAATATATAGTCAATCTGATGATGTGAATACTGTTCAAAAAAATATTAGAAAAGGCCATCAAAAGACTGTTGACGACGTAATAGTATGGTTGAAGGATTATCCAAATTTAAATAAATTAAATTTTTGCGATGTTGGTTGCGGGGTGGGAAGCTTATCTATACCGCTTTTAAAATTGGGAGTGAAACAGATTCAATTAAGTGATATCTCCTCTTCTATGGTAAATGAAACAATGAAACGGATTAAAGAGGCAGGTTTGAGTTCAAATAAAATAAAATTTAAGACTTGTGATTTAGAAAACCTTAAAGGTAATTTTGATTGTGTAATTTGTTTAGACGTTTTTATTCATTATCCACAAGAAGTGGCTGAGGAAATGGTAAGACATTTATGTGATTTAAGTAAGTCAAAATTAATAGTAAGTTTTGCTCCTTATACGCCTTTTTTATCACTTCTTAAAAATATAGGTAAATTATTTCCTGGGCCAAGTAAAACTACAAGAGCTTATACCCTTAATGAAAATGGTATAGTTAATGCTGCTAAAGAAAAAGGCTTTGTTGTAAATCAGGGGAAATTAAACAAAGCTCCCTTTTATTTTTCAAAATTGATTGAATTTAATAAAGTAAAATAGCTACTTTACTAAGTTATTTTCTAAAGCATATCTCACTAATTCAGTTCTACTTGAAGTTGTTGTTTTAATAAATAATCTGCTAACGTACTTTTCTACATTTCTAATTGAAGTTTCTAACTTTCTAGCTATTTCTTTATTCATAAGTCCCTCAGCGACTAACTGCAACACACTCGCTTCTCTTGGAGTGAAATTAGGAGTTGAGACTGTATTGTCAAGATTTTTGGGATTATTGTTAGTTAACATCGATCTTATCTCTGTTATTTGTTTAGCCATCTTACTAACATCAGTATCTGCAAATTTTGCTGCTTCTTTTAATAATCTTTCTTGTCTGCTTATTACATTTTTCACCCTTGCGGCAAGCTCATCTGGATCGAAAGGTTTTGAAATATAGTCATCAACTCCAGCTAGATAGCCTTGAGTTCTATCAAGAGTCATCCCCTTAGCAGTGAGAAATATAACAGGTGTGCCACCAAGCCTCTCATCTTCTCTAACTCTCTCTAATAGCTTAAATCCATTACATCTTGGCATCATAATATCCGTGATAATTAGATCAGGAAAAAATTGTTGAGCTTTTTCCCAGCCCTCTTCTCCGTCAACAGCTACTGTTATTTCAAATCCTTCATCTTCTAAAAATGTTTTAACTGCATTCCTTAATCCTGGTTCATCGTCAACTAAAAGGATTTGTGATTTTTTAGGCTCATTATTTATGTTTGTTTGATTCATGAGTTAATCTACAATTTAATAAAAGATCTTATTGCAAATTTTATATACTAAAAAATATGCTTACAAGTCCTATTTTACTAGATTATCAATCCTCAACTCCTTGTCTTGAAGAAGTTATTGAGGTAATGAAACCATACTGGACGGATATTTTTGCTAATCCTTCAAGTAAGTCAAATTTATCTGGGATATATGCTAACGCTGCGCTTGAGGCTACTAGAGATAAAATAATAAAGTTACTACGTCTTAAAGATCAAAAAATAATTTTTACAAGCGGAGCAACAGAATCTAATAATTTAGCTTTATTAGGCTTTGCGAGAAATTTTTATCAGAGTAAAGGTAAGTTTGGAAATATAATTACATTAAAAACTGAGCATAGTGCAGTTTTAGAACCTATAAGACAACTTAAAAAAGAAGGATTTACCATAACTGAAATTGTACCTCAAAAAGATGGCCTTTTAACGGAGGAACAATTTTTAAAAGCACTTCAAGAAGATACTTTTTTGGTAAGTATAATGATCGCAAATAATGAGATTGGAGTAATTCAGCCAATTGAGTTAATATCCAAAATTTGTGCATCAAGAGGAATTATATTTCATACAGATGCTTCTCAATGCCTAGGTTATATTCCTGTTCAATTTTCAAATAAAATAGCAAATATGATTACATTAAGTTCTCATAAAATTTATGGTCCAAAAGGTGTTGGATTGTTAATTCTCGATAATGAAATTTCTTTGAGTCCTTTACTATTTGGCGGAGGACAAGAATTTGGCCTTAGAGCAGGCACTATCCCTTTACCATTGATAATTGGCTTTTCTAAGGCGGTAGAATTAGGATTAAGAAATCAAGGAAGAAATTATAAAAAATTATCTTTACATCGTAATACTCTTTTAAAAGGTTTAATAGAGCAAAATTCTGGTTTATTTATTAATGGCTCTATGATTAATAGGTTGCCTCACAACATTAATATCACAATTTCAAACGTGAGCGGTTCACTATTACATAAAAAATTAAAACCCAGAATTGTTTGTTCTAGTGGCTCTGCATGTAGTAATGGAAAACCTTCACATGTATTGCAAGCGCTAGGAAGAACTTTTACAGAGGCAGAGGCATCAATTAGGTTAAGTATTGGGATTAAAACAACACCTGAAGAAATTGATGAGGCAATAATTTTTATCTCTAGTGTTATAAATTCTTTAAGATAATCAATTATGACAATTTTGCAATTCTAAGCTTGGCGCTGCGAGATCTTTTATTTATTTCGATTTCTCTTAACGATGGTGTAATAGGTTTTTTAGTAAGATTGATTAGTCTCTTATCATTTTTAAATAGATTTTTGACTTCTCTGTCTTCGATTGAATGGAAACTTATAATAGAAATTATTCCCCCGGGTAATAACCAACTTGGAGATACTTTAAGAAACTTTTGCAGACATTCTAATTCGTTATTTACAGCAATTCTTAAAGCTTGAAATGTTCTTGTGGCAGGATGAATTTTTTTATATCTTTGTTTTGGTGGAAAACAACCAGCAATTGAATAAGCTAATTCTTTAGTTCCTGAGTAATTGCCTTTTTCATATAGATCTCTTTTAATCTTTTTCGCAATTTTCCTTGAGTACCTTTCATCGCCATATTTATATATTAAATTTGCAAGATCTTCTTCACTTAAATTCTTAATTATTTGTTCAGCACTTATTTCTGATGAGGGATTCATTCTCATATCAATGGGACCGTCTTTTTGAAAACTAAATCCTCTACTAGCATTATCTATTTGATTACTATTAACTCCAAGGTCTGCGACTATAAAAGATACTTTTTGATTTGGTTGAAAATCAGCAAAGTTTGAATCTCTTATATCAATTCTATTTTTAAAATCTTTGTTCTTTATAAAAGCTTCTTCTCTAGCAAATGGATCTTGATCTAATCCAATTATTTTCAAATAAGGATATTTTTTTAATAATTCATATGAATGTCCACCTCCACCTAAAGTAACATCAATTCCTGTAAACTCTTTTTTAAAGTCACCTTCATAATTATCAATTGAATTAGCTATTTCCTCTACCATTACGGATGTATGATTGAATAAAAATGAATTATTTGGGTCAGTTTCCATAACTTTCTACTAACATTTAAAAAGAAGTAATTTTTTTAATGGCTCAATTAGAGACTAGAACTGAACCTATGGTGGTCAATTTTGGACCACATCATCCATCAATGCATGGAGTCTTAAGGTTGGTTGTTACCCTTGATGGAGAAAATGTCATTGATTGTGAACCAGTAATTGGATATTTGCATAGAGGAATGGAAAAGATTGCTGAGAATAGAACAAATGTAATGTATGTACCCTATGTAAGCAGGATGGATTATGCTGCGGGTATGTTCTATGAAGCAATTGTTGTAAATGCTCCTGAAAGATTAGCTAATATTTCTGTACCAAAGAGAGCAAGTTATATAAGGGTGATAATGTTGGAACTTAATAGAATCGCAAATCATCTTCTTTGGCTTGGACCCTTCTTGGCTGACGTTGGTGCTCAAACACCTT
>CAYSSQ010000028.1:0-15768 GCA_964433825.1 uncultured Prochlorococcus sp.
GAGATGTTTTAGAACTTCCCGTTGGATTTAAGTATATTGCAGAAAAAATGATAAAGGAAAATATTTTTATTGGAGGAGAAGAGTCTGGAGGTATTGGATTTGGCTCTTATTTGCCAGAGAGGGATGCTTTGTATGCCGCAATGGTTTTGTTGAATGGTATTGCTGAACAGTCGAAGTATTTTTGTCAATCCTTGGATGAAATTCAGGAACAATTTGGTCCAAGTTTTTATGATCGTATTGACCTAGAATTTGAGAATGATTTAGAGAAAATTAATTTTAAAAAATTTATTTCTGAAAATGCACCTGATACAATATGTGGAAAAAAAATATTAAATGTTTCAAATATAGATGGGATTAAGTTTAGACTAAATGATAATTATTGGGTCCTTTTCCGTTTCTCAGGTACTGAACCTTTATTGAGATTATATTGCGAGGCCCCTTCAAAAAATGAATTAGATGAAACACTATTTTGGTGTAAAGATTATATTAATAAAATTATTAATTAAATGAAAAAGACCTTATTTGTTGCGAGCAAAAATGCAGGCAAAATTAAAGAGTATAAGAAAATGCTTAATTTCATAAACTGTAAGCTAATAATGCAGCCTGAATTCATAGAAGTTAGTGAGGATGGTAAAACTTTTGAGGAAAATGCAAAAAAAAAAGCATCGGAGGTTTCTTTAAAAACAAATAATTATTCAATTGCAGATGATTCAGGCTTGTGTATAGAAGCTTTGGGTGGTAAACCAGGAATTTATTCTTCTAGATTTGCAGTAAATGATCAAAAAAGAATAGAGAGAGTTTTGAAGGAACTGCATGGTGAAAAGAGAAGAAATGCTTATTTTATTGCACATGTTTGCCTGGCTGATCCTAGAGGAAAAGTTATTTTGCAGACTGAAGCAAAATGTTTTGGAAATATTTTATTGGAACCACGTGGACAAGATGGTTTTGGATATGATCCAATTTTTGAGGAAATTAATTCAAAATTGTCTTTCGCGGAAATGTCAGATGATATGAAGGATTTTTATAGCCATAGGGGAAAAGCAATAAAAAAATTAGTTCCAGATTTAGTAAAGATCTTTGATTAGATAAATTAAGAATTTACCCATGAACCATGTAATCCATGGGGTATTGATATTGGGAGTTCGTATAATGCAATCTCTTGCATAGAATGGGCATCCAAAATAACTAAATCACTTCCTCTTCTTTCTCCATTCCAGACAATAATAAATATAAATCCATCGTCTTCACTACAAGGATTATTAGATGGAGACATGATAGGCTCACTAACAAAACTTCTTTCACCTGCATACCAAAATATTTCTTCATTATTAGTTGAATTAAATTTTTTAATTGCTTGGAGTGGTGCATTCCCAGTACTCCTTTCAGTACAAGCCATCCAACTAAAGGTGGATTTTAAACCTAAACGGTTAGGGTTAACCATTGCAAATTCGCAACATTGCTGACTAAGGGTTATAACCTCAGATGTTCGTGTTTTTAAATCTATAATAGATTTTTTTAGTTTACCCTCAGGATAATTTGAAAAATCGATATCTCTAAAATTTTCATCTGGACCAACTGATGGAAAATCATCGTAGAAAATACTTTCTAAAATAATTTTAGAATTATTTTCGTAGGCATTAACATGATGAAAAACAAAGCCTTTAGGTGCATCAATTATTAAAGGTTTTTGGCCCTTATATAATCCAGATTCTCTTGGAATAATTATAAATTTAGATTGTTTATTAGGGTTAGATTTAAGGCACTGCGCAGCCCCTTTTTGACCAATTACAAATGGTACGGGATTAAAGTCAATTGCATTCTGCAAAAATATAGCCCAATTAGTTGTTATCGCAAAGTCATGGAGGAAGGAGAAACCATTAAAAGTATCTTTTCTATCAAAAAGAATCTCTCCGGAATTATCACCTGAATTTGAGAATTCCATAAGTCTAATTGTACTTTTTGGACCAGCTTGAACTCCAAAAGTTACTACAAGCTCAGAAGATAGTTTTGAATTAAGATCAATTTTGGGATGAGCACTAAAAGCTTCATTAGACTTTAAAACACCATTAAGGCTCGTTAATCCTTTAGTTTCAAGATTATCTGGATCAAGAGCATGCGGACCAGCTGCTTCCCATAATGCAAGTAAATTTTTACCTAACTTTATAACGTGAGTGTTTGCTATATTTTTAAATCTGAGGTCAAATAAATTGTTAAGTATTCCTCCCTTTTTTTGAGTTCCAAAAACACCTCTATAAATAAATTTATTTTGTTTTTTTTCTTCTAGATAGCCTTTTGTTCGAACAAATTTATTGGAAATTGAGGCCTCACCATTTATAAATTTAATAGCTGTGATCATTCCATCTCCATCAAAAGGATGATGCACCCATTGTCCATCTCTTTCTAATATCCCTGGTCCGTTTCTATATAAAGTTCCGTTTAACTGTTTGATTGTGGTTCCTTTACATAAAGGTAAAATTTTGTTCTCTAACTCAATATCTACATTATTGTATGCGCTTGACCAATCGAATTTATTAAAATCCTTCTTGATATTTATTTTTTTGTTTTGTAAATTTGTCACTTTTTGTTTTATTTACATTTTCGCTGAAAATGTTTGGAATTGTGGATTCAAGCTTAAATTTTTTAGTTTTAAGTTCTTATTCCCTCTCAAGCATACCTTTGCTGCTTGGTATAGAGTCTGCTCTTCTTAAGTCAATTTCAGTTGCCATTCTTAGTGCTCGTGCAAATGCCTTAAATGAGGCCTCTACGATATGGTGTGCATTTATCCCTTGTAGTTGATTTATATGGAGTGTAACTCCGCTATTATTAACGAATGCAATAAAAAATTCTCTAACTAGTTCAGTATCATAATTTCCAATTTTTGCAGTCTTAATACTTAAATCATATGAGAGGTGTGGTCTTCCAGAACAATCGAGTGTTACCTGAATTAAGGCTTCATCTAATGGAGCTAAGAAATGTCCAAATCTGTTAATACCTTTCCTTTCTCCTAAGGATTTAGAGAAAGCCTTACCAAGGGCAATGCCAACATCTTCATTAGTGTGATGATCATCTATAAAAGTATCTCCTACAGCTTTAATTCTTAAATCAAACAGACCATGACTTGAAATTTGATTAAGCATGTGATCTAAGAAAGGCACGCCTGTGTCTATTTCAGAAATGCCTTGTCCATCAATATTTATAAAAATACTTATGTCAGTTTCATTTGTCTTCCTTTTTATTTCGGCTTGTCGTAGTTGAGGCATTTTATGAAAGTAAAAATTTGAGCTTACATACCATTAATGCAATATCCTGCATCAACGTAAATAGTTTGACCAGAGATTCCACTTGAGAGATCACTTAAAAGAAAAGCGGCAGTATTTCCAACTTCTTTCTGAGTGACTGTTCTCCGCAATGGTGCTTTTTCTTCTACATTATGAATCATATCAAGGATGCCACCTATAGCAGAGCTAGCCAGTGTTCTTATTGGCCCCGCACTAATAGCATTTACTCGTACATTTTTTTCAGGCCCAAGTTCAGCTGATAGGTATCTAACAGAAGCCTCCAACGCTGCTTTGGCTACACCCATAACATTATAATTGGGAATGGCTCTTTCAGCTCCAAGATAAGTCAGAGAAACCACTCCAGCCCCGTCGCTAAAGAGTGGTTTTGCAAATTTGCAAAGTGGCGCAAGAGAGTAAGCGCTTATATTTAATGCTCTATCAAAACCATCAGATGAAGTTGCACTATAGTCTCCTATTAACTCATCTCTGCCTGCAAATGCAAGGCAATGTACTAAGCCATCTAAACGACCCCATGTATTTTTAATACTTTTAAAAACCTCTTCAATTTGAGGTTGATTTTGTACATCTAGGGGTAAGAATAATGTAGGGTTTAATTCTTTTGTTAGATCTCTTACTTTAGATTCAAATCTACCTTTTTCATCGGGCAAATAAGTTATACCCAGTTCTGCTCCTGCGGCAGATAACTGCTGAGCAATTCCCCAAGCGATGGAACGATTGTTGGCAATACCAGTGACAAGAATTTTTTTGCCAGTTAAATTGAGTAACATTTTATTTATTATTTATATAATTCTCCTACAAAAAGTACACTTGTTTGCACATTCATGCAAAATATACAATAAATTTCAACTATAGTAAAAAATTTCTTATTGATTGATGGTTAGAACTAATTCAAATTTTGTAGAGATAGGCTCTAGATTACCCATGTTTAACTTAGTAAATGTAAACTCCTCAACTAAACATAATTATAGTTTTTCTGATTTAGATGAAAGACCTATTTTATTATTTTTTATTTGTGCACATTGTCCCTTTGTTAAGTATGTAGAACCTGAGATATCAAAAATTCAGAAAGACATAGACAAGAAATTTCAAATAATAGCAATTTCTAGCAATGATATTAATACTCATCCTGCAGATTCCCCTCAAAATTTAAAAATACAGGCTGAAAATAATGGCTGGAATTTCCCTTACTTATTTGATCATGATCAATCTTTCGCGAAACAATTAAAGGCTGCCTGCACTCCAGATTTTTATCTTTTTTCTAATTTGGGGGTAAAAGATTTCTCCCTTTATTATCATGGCCAACTTGATAGTAGTAGGCCCTCTAATGAGATTCCACTCAGTGGCAATGATTTACGATCAGCTATTAGATCCATTAAAACTAACAAAGTATATCCATCTCCACAAATGCCTTCTTTAGGATGCAATATCAAATGGACCCCAGGTAATGAGCCGCCTTGGTTTAAGTCAATTAAATAAAATAATCTCCCGTTAAAAATGGTTTAGTGGTTAGAATGAAATAATGAAAATACCTCCATTCACATTAGATAGACAATACCTTGAGATTGGCTCGGAAGTTGAGGAAGCAGTTTTAAAGGTAATTAAGTCAGGACAATTTATTGGAGGAAATGAAGTTTCTCAATTTCAAGAATCCTTTGCATCCTTAATAGGAGTTCCATTTGCGATTGGATGTAACAGCGGAACAGATGCATTAGTTATCGCTTTAAGGGCTCTTGATATTGGACATGGAGACGAAGTCATAACTTCCTCTTTTAGTTTTTTTGCAACTGCAGAAGCAATCAGTATTGTTGGAGCTAAACCAATATTCGTAGATATTAACCCTAATTCCTATCTAATTGATCACAGTTTAATTGAGTCTCATATAACTGATAAGACTAAAGCAATAATGCCAGTTCATTTATTCGGGAATGTAGTAGATATGGAATCAATAAAATCAATTGCTCAAAAGTATGATTTGAAAATTATTGAGGATTGTGCTCAGGCAACTTGTTCAGAATGGAATAACCAAAAAGTTGGAAGTATTGGAGATATTGGTTGCTTTAGTTTCTTCCCTACTAAAAATCTTGGCGCTGCAGGAGATGGAGGTGCTTTAACAACATGTAATAGCTTACTTGCTCAAAAAATAAAAGAATTAGCTGTCCATGGAAGTCCCAAAAGATATAATCATACTCAAATCGGATATAATAGTAGGCTTGACTCAATTCAGGCAGCAGTACTAAATACAAAGATTAAATTTATATCTCAATGGATTAAAAAGAGAAAAGATATCGCAAATATTTATTTAGATCTCATCCAAAAAAGGGATTTTTTAAAACTACCGATTGATCTTGAAAATCAGCATTCTCATTCTTGGAATCAGTTTGTTATAAGATTAGAAAATAAAAATTTTGCAGTTAACAAAAATCACTTAGAACTTTTTGAAACGGATTTTCAAAAAAATAACTCATTAAGGAATTTACTTAAATCCCGTCTTAGTGAAAAAGGAATTAATTCTATTATTTATTATCCAATTCCTATTCATGCCCAAATAGCATATAAAAATTTCAATTATGAAAGATCATCTCTTATTAATACTGAAAAAGTTTGTACAGAAGTTTTAAGTCTTCCTATGTTTCCTGAAATTACATATGAAGAACAAATATACATAATTGATAACCTAAATTTTATACTAAATGAAAATAGTAAAGAAGCTCAAATCTCTGCATAGAGTGTTTTAAAAATTCTCTGTTGAATATTATGTTTTACTATTGGGGCTGGATAATTTCTACGTTCTAATTTTGGTATTTCTCCGCTGATAATATCTGTATTTGATATCTCATTTAATTCTGGCACCCAGTATTTGATGTATCTACACAAAGGATCAAATTTTTTGGTTTGTGTGTAGGGATTAAATATTCTTAGAGGTTTTGGGTCCATTCCACTGCTTGAACTCCATTGCCAGCCCCCATTATTTGCTGCTAAATCTCCATCTACGAGAACTTGCATAAATTTCTTCTCTCCCATTTGCCAATTGCATATAAGATCTTTAACAAGAAATGAAGCAACTATCATTCGACATCTATTGTGCATCCATCCACTAGCATTTAATTGTCTCATAGCAGCATCTATTATCGGGACACCTGTTTCTCCCTCGCTCCATCTTTGCAACCAATCAAAATTATTTTGCCATTGAAAATCATGCCATTTTTGGCGATATGGTCCCTGTTCTAATTGTGGAAAATGGAATAAACAATGTTGATAAAATTCTCGCCAAACCAATTCTTTTTGCCAAGTCTCAATTGATAATAAATTTTTACTTTCAGTTTCACTTAAATATAATTCTTCAGTCTTCTTCCACAATTTTCTTATACTAATTGTCCCAAATCTTAGTGATGCACTAAGAAATGAGGTTCCAGATTCAGCAGGGAAATCTCTTTTCTGTTCGTAAGAGAAAATATCTTTTGATTTAATAAATTTTTTTAATAATGCATTGGCACCTGTCTCACCTGGTATACAAGGACATATATTTTTACCCGAGAAATTATTTTTTCTTATAAATTCGTTTAATTTACTATTTGAAGATTTAATTTCTATTAAGTCTTCAAATGTTTTATCAATATCAATAAACTGATTATCAATTTTAGTGTTTCCATCATTGTTCAAAAAGTTATATTGATTTATTTTTGATTTAAATTTTTTGTAAAATGGACCATATACGCTATAGGGATTATCATTTCCAGTCGCAATTTCAGTAGGATTTAGTAATAAGTTATCCCAAGGATCAATAACTTTAATATTAATTTCTTCAAGAATTTCTTTGATCTTTTTATCTCTTTTAATCTCGTAAGGTTCGATTGATTTATTCCATGCTACGTATTTAGCATTTATGATTTTTGCAAAATGAGGTATTAGACATATTGGATCTCCTTCCGCAAAAAGTAGTCTGCTGCATCTTCGTATCCATTCTTCACTAAGCTCCTTTAAAGAAAGACCAAGAAACCATGCCCTTGATTCAGCATTGAAGTCTAATGGATAATTTTTGTCAAAAATATATATTGATGTAATGGAATTGGATATGGAGATAGATTCAAATAAAGCATTATTATCTCTAATTCTCAGATCCTTTTTATACCAAAGTAGAATTCTGGGATTTTTCATTTAAATTTTTAAAAATTGTTTTGTTCTAAACCAGGCAGTTACCGTTTTCCCGTCAAGGATCTCTCTCCCACTTGCAATTAAATTATCTAGTTCTGATGGAGACAAAATTAGAACTTCAATATCTTCATCAAGATCACCACTTGGTATTTTTTCTAATTTACTTATATCTCTAGCCAGAAATAGATGAATTTCTTCATCAGCATAACCAGGAGCAGGAACTAGTACGCCTAATTTATCCCATGTTTTAGCACTGTATCCAGTTTCTTCTTTAATTTCTCTTTTTATTGAGTTTAGTGGTGTTTCTCCATCTTCTAAAGTACCTGCAGGAAATTCTATTAAATATCTTGAAACAGCAAAGCGATATTGCCTTAGAATAATTACATTACCTTCATTTGTTATTGGTACAGCTAAAGCTGCTCCAGGGTGAATAATTGACCCGTACTCTCCTTCATGTCCGTTAGGTAATATTATGCGGTTAATTTGAAAACTGAACTTTTTTGATTCTATTTCAGAAATACAATTTTTAATAGTATGTTTTTTTATAGATTTATCATTTCTCATTTACACATAATTTGTAAAGTTAAAATAAGACTAACATTAAAAATTTTTATTTGAAAAATCTTTTAGACATTCCATCTTGCGTCTATCAATTTATCGATTTTTTGATGTCTTGTTAAAACTTCAGCTAAGGGTGTAATTACAAAATTTCTATTCTTAAATCGTGGGTGTGGCAATGTGATATCAGAATCTTGTATAGTTAAATCTTCCCACCAAAGGATATCAATATCAAGACATCTTGAAACCCATTTCTTGTTATTTTTGGAAATATTTCTTCCATATTCCTCTTCTAAAAATTTAAACTTTTTTAGTAAATATTTTGCTTTTTGGGAAGAAGGTTTTAAAAGGGAAATGCTTTTAACAAGAAGAAGAGAATTTAGATAATCAGGTTGAGGGAAAGATGTCCCATGAGGATTTGTTACATAGATCGAAGACCAATCAAAAAAAATATTAGTTGAACTTTGAATCTCTTTGGAATGAAAATCAGTTTGCCAATCTTTGATAATATTCTCAATAACAGGCCTACACTTTAAAAAAGTTTCTATGGGGGAGCCAAATTTACTATCAATATTTGCCCCTAATGATATACATAGTCCATTTTTGATATTAAGATTTGATAATTCCACTATAAAATTACTTTTTATTGGATAAATTCTATATCAGGTATTTTAAAATTGAATTTGGCTAAGGATTTGGGAGTTAAAAAATCAATACAGGAAATTATGAGGGAGAAAGATTCTTTCAGAGCTTTCCCACTAGCAGCTATTACTGGTCATAATTTATTAAAACTTTCGTTATTGCTGGCTGCAGTAGATCCTAGCTTAGGAGGTGTAATAATTGCAGGAGGAAGAGGCACAGGGAAATCAGTATTAGCGAGAGGATTACATGCTTTAATCCCTCCAGTAGAAGTCTTAGATGAACAAGTAATAGCATCTAAATTAGACAATAATAATACTCCTTATAGATCTATAAGTAGAAATTTGGATCCTAATAATCCAGAAGAATGGGATGAAGATACATCTAAAGTTATAGAAAGTCTGTTTTGCGAAAATGGAAATTTTAAAATTGATGATATACCCAAAAAAGTAGTTCAAGCTCCATTTATACAAGTTCCCATAGGAATTACTGAGGATCGTTTAGTTGGATCTATTGATGTGGCGGCCTCTTTAAATGAGGGAGGTCAAGTTTTTCAGCCAGGGATTTTAGCTGAGGCTCATAGAGGAGTTTTATATGTTGATGATTTAAATTTATTAGATGATGGGATTGTTAATCTTATCTTAGAAGCTACTGGTAAGGAACAGAATGATATTGAAAGAGATGGTCTTAGTCTCTCTCATCCTTGCAAAACTTTATTAATAGCTACTTACAATCCTGATGAAGGGATATTAAGGGATCATATCCTTGATAGATTCGCGATAGTGCTTTCTGCAGATCAAACAATAGATAATAATCAAAGAGTTGATATTACCAAATCAGTTCTTTCGCATGCTTCAGATAATGAAAAATTCTATAAAAAATGGTCAGAAGAGACTGAGAATCTTTCAACCCAACTTATTTTAGCTAGACAATGGTTAAAGGATGTAAATATTTCTCAAGAACAAATAACATACCTTGTAAATGAGTCTCTAAGGGGAGGAGTAGAGGGACATAGACCAGAATTATTTGCTGTTAAAGTAGCAAAAGCCAATGCAGCACTCAGAGGTGATGAAAATGTAAATTCTGAGGATCTGAAAGTCGCAGTTAGATTAGTAATCATTCCAAGATCGCAGCAATTACCTCCTGACGATGATGAGATTCAACCTCCACCACCTGAGGAACAGTCACCTCCGCCACAATCAAGTCAAGATGATCAATCTCCCGAATCAGAAAATAATGAGGAAAATGATGATCAAGAAGAAGATGATGAAGAGTCTGATGGTCAGGAAGAATCTAATTCTGATGTTCCAGAAGAATTTATATTAGATCCAGAAGCTTGTATGGTTGATCCTGATCTGTTGCTTTTTTCTTCATCCAAATCTAAATCAGGTAATAGTGGTAGCAGATCAGTTATTCTTAGTCAAAGCAGAGGAAGATATGTAAGACCAATAATCCCTAGAGGGGAAGTTAAGCGTATTGCTGTAGATGCTACTTTAAGAGCGGCTGCACCTTATCAGAAATCTAGGAGATTGAAAAACCCTTCAAAGAAAATTATTGTTGAGGAAGGAGACTTTAGAGCAAAATTATTGCAAAAGAAGGCAGGGGCACTTGTAATATTCTTAGTAGATGCGAGTGGTTCTATGGCCCTTAATAGGATGCAAAGTGCAAAAGGAGCAGTAATAAGATTATTAACGGAGGCTTATGAGAATAGAGATGAAGTTGCATTGATACCCTTCAGAGGAAATCAGGCTGAAGTACTCCTACCTCCAACAAGATCTATTACATCCGCAAAAAGAAGATTAGAAACAATGCCTTGTGGTGGTGGTTCGCCTCTCGCTCATGGATTGACTCAAGCAGCAAAAGTCGCTCAGAACGCAATGGCGACTGGAGATATCGGCCAAGCAATTGTTGTTGGTATTACAGATGGTCGCGGTAATGTGCCCTTAAGTGTTTCTTTGGGAGAATCAGAAGAAAATAATATTGATAATAATTTACTAAAAGAAGAAGTTTTAAGTGTTGCATCAAAGTACCCTATGTTAGGTATCAAACTCTTAGTAATTGATACTGAACGTAAATTTATAGCTAGTGGGTTTGGTAAAGAATTAGCAAATGCAGCTCAAGGCAAGTATGTACAATTACCAAAAGCGACTGATCAAGCTATTGCAGCTATGGCTTTAAATGCAATTAATGAGATTTAATCTTAAAAATTATGGATAAACTTCATTTAGAAATTTTGAAAGACCAATCGCTAAATCTCTTAAAGCTCTAGTTAATTCTTTATCCTTAATCAATAGCTGAAAGTCATCTGTCATTTCATTAACTTTCTGAGATATTGAATTAGTAGCACTAACAGTAGCTTTAATATCTTCTAATGTTTCCTCATTATTTATTGTTTCAAGAATTTTATTTAGGTGTGCAGCAGCTACTTTTATATCTTTAATTGCAGGTTTTAACCTTATAATTTCCTCTTTTGACAAAGCAAGAAGTTCATCAAGATTCCCCTGAGTTTTATCAAAAAGATCTATTGAATTTGCAAAATTTTGAATTAAATTTTCCTGATTAGATTCTTTCAGTAGTTGATTAATCCTATTTGTAATTGAAGATAAGCTTGAAAGTTTTTTACCGCTTATCGTATCTCCCTCGCAAACTATTAATTCACTATTACATTGCTCTGAAATTGCTTTTGGAATGTCGCTGGGAATATTCTGGTCTGTTGACTCTAGAGCTACTTGCACATCTCCACCAAGAAAGGAATTTGTAATAACCTTTGCGAATGCTGGTTTTGTTAAAATAATATTTGGATTATTGAGAATTATCTTTGCTTTAATAGATTCATTTGTGAAAATTATATCTTCAACTGATCCAACAAGAATACCTCTATAAGTAACTGGAGATTTTTTTGATAAACCGCTCGCGTTTGAGAATTCTGCAAAAAAATGCCAATTATTTGAGGATAACTTAATACCTCTTAACCAAAGCGAAAAAGATGTAAAAAGTACGATTCCTCCCAATAAAGAAAAACCAACAACTGAATCTCGTAAGGTTCTACGCATCATTTTTAACTCTCTTTAGGTTGCATAGGTCCATTAAGGTTACCCTCTCGAAATTGTAAGACGTAAGGATCTTTGCACTTCTTAAATTCAGAAGTTGAGCCCTCCCATCGAAATTTTCCCCCATATAATAATAAAACTCTTTGTGATGTTCTTTCTATAGTACTAAGAACATGACTAACAACAATAGATGAGCCTTGAACTTTATTGTTTGTTTTATTTATCAGATCTTCTATCCTTGTTGATGCAATAGGATCAAGTCCTGCGGTGGGCTCATCAAAAAGTAAGATTGGTTTATTATTATTTGCCTTTTCTTCCCCAATTAAAGCACGAGCGAAACTAACTCTTTTTTGCATACCTCCGCTTAGTTGACTAGGAAGCTTTTGAGACACATCATACAAACCAACTTCCTCTAAAGAATTATTTACCATTTCCTGAACATATTTCTTCGGATAATTATTATGCCTATTTAAAATAAAACCTACGTTTTCTTCAATAGTTAGTGAACCCAGTAAAGCAGGGTTCTGAAAAACTAGTCTTACGTCTGGTGGATCATTTTGATCAATCCGCAAATAATTTTGTAGTTCTCCAAAAATCTTTAGCTCACCCTCAGACGGCAATATTAAACCTGCAAGGATTTTTAAGATTGTTGATTTTCCAGAACCGGAGGGCCCCACGATGGCTAATGTTTCTCCTGAATTTAAAAATAGATTTAATTTATCAAGTACCTTTATTTCTTCCCAAATCATTGAGAGTTCTTTTACAGATATTATTGGAGAAGTATTTTTCAAAATTAAAATAAATAAAAGAATTTAGTATTAAAATACATACTTATATTTTGCCAATAACAATTAATAAAAAAAGTATGTAATTATTTGATTTATAATTAACTTATACAAAATTAATTATTTAATAGAAGTTTATTAATGATTATAAAAAGGAAAAGAAAGAAAATAAGAAGAACTGTTTCAAGAATAAACAGGGTAAATTATGATTTTTTAAATAGGATATTTAGAATTTTAAGATGGTTATTACCAGGATTAGTGATAAAAAGATGGATGATTACTTCTGCCATAGGATTGCTCATATCTTTATTAGGCCTTGCTATTTGGACTAATTTCCGTCCTCTATATTCTCTCCTAGAAATCTTTTTCTGGGTTATGACAAGTCTAACTGGGATCTTCCCCGTTTCATTATTGGGTCCTTTTATTTTTTTTATAGGAATTTTACTTATTGGTATAGGTCAGAATCGGAGCATTAATTCTATTCAGAAAGCACTAGTCCCACAGAAAGATACATTGCTAGTTGATGCATTAAGAGTAAAAAGTAAATTAAGAAGAGGTCCTAACATAGTTGCAATTGGAGGAGGAACAGGTTTATCTACCCTTTTGAAGGGCTTGAAAAATTACAGTAGTAATATAACAGCGATCGTAACGGTTTCTGATGATGGAGGAAGTAGTGGTTTATTGCGAAAGCAATTGGGAGTTCAACCACCAGGAGATATTAGAAATTGTTTAGCTGCTTTATCCAATGAAGAACCTATCCTTACAAGACTTTTTCAATACAGATTTGCAGACGGTAGTGGTTTTGAAGGCCATAGTTTTGGAAATCTTTTTCTCTCTGCATTAACCACTATTACGGGTAGTTTAGAAAAGGCTGTTCAAGCATCCAGTAAGGTCTTATCTGTTCAAGGCCAAGTTATCCCAGCTACGGGTACTGATGTTATGTTATGGGCCGAATTAGAAAATGGAGAGAAAATTTTTGGAGAAAGTCTTATTGGTAAATCAAAGAGACCTATTTCTAGAATTGGCTGCTTACCTGAAAATCCGTCGGCATTGCCAACTGCTCTTGATGCTATTAAGGAAGCTGATTTGATTATATTAGGTCCAGGAAGTCTATATACTTCTTTACTTCCAAATTTACTTGTTCCAGAAATTGTTGAATCTTTATTAAAAAGTGATGCTCCAAAAATTTATATTAGTAATTTGATGACCCAGCCTGGAGAAACGGATGGATTAGATGTATACCAGCATATAAAATCTATTGAAAAACAATTATCAAGTTTTGGTGTTAACTCTAGGATCTTTACGTCAATACTTTCTCAAATTGAATTTGAAGAGTCTTCGCTTATTGATTATTACAGATCTAGAGGAGCAGAACCTGTTATTTGCGATAAGAGAAAATTGATTTCAGAAGGATATTATGTTTTGCAAGTCCCATTGTATGCTCGAAAAATAACCCCAACATTGAGGCACGATTCAAGACGATTATCGAGGGCTGTAATGTATCTATATAGAAAAATAAAAAAGGCTAATCAATAAGCATCTTGCATCTCATAAAAATCTGGTTGTATATAGTCTTTTCTTAATGGCCAGCCCCTCCAATCTTCAGGCATTAATAATCTTTTAGGGCAGGGATGGTCTGAAAAAATGATTCCAAACATATCATAAGTTTCTCTCTCTTGCCAGTCGCTCCCTTTAAATATTGAATAGAGGCTTGGGATAGATAAATCAGAATCTCGCTCAAGAAAGACTTTAACTCTGACTTCTTTGATCTTATTAATTTTATCTAGGTCTTCTAATGCAATGAAATGATAAAAACTAACCAATCTTTTTCCCGGACCTTCATCGTAGCCACCTTGGCATTGTAAGTAATTAAATCCTAATGTTTTTAATTTAGAAACTGCCTTATATAGATCTGAAGGCTCTACTGAAATAATTTCAATACCAATATGATCAAGCCCCAAAGACTGATTGTCAATATTTTCACCAGCAAGTTTTTTACTGATCTCCCCTCTTTGATCAACTAACTCCTCTTTTTTATCAGAAGTATCTTCTTTTGTCATGATTTTTTAGTTTTCAATTTTAAAGTCTTCAGTTTTTTCTTCCCCTTCAAATATGATTGAGTTTTCTGATGCATCTAAAACTTTTTCTTTTTTCTTGTTTAAATATTCACCAGTATTCTCTGAAAATACAAGATTCATTTTATGCTCAATTGTAAAATATCTATGAGTTTGCTTTGCTTTATCTCTTTCGAGAATGCTTTCATTGCTAACTTTTTTTCTTAATTTTATAACGGCGTCGAATATAGCTTCAGGCCTTGGAGGGCATCCAGGTAGATATAAGTCTACAGGTATTAACTTATCTACTCCTCGAACTGCTGTAGTAGAGTCAGAACTAAACATGCCTCCAGTTATTGTGCACGCACCCATTGCAATAACATATTTTGGTTCAGGCATTTGTTCATATAACCTGACGAGTGCAGGCGCCATCTTCATTGTTACGGTTCCAGCTACTATTAGTAAATCTGCTTGTCTTGGCGAACTACGAGGAACCAGACCAAATCTATCAAAGTCAAATCTAGATCCAATCAAGGCGGCGAACTCTATAAAACAACAAGCTGTTCCATAAAGTAGTGGCCATAAACTACTAAGTCGTGCCCAATTATGAAGATCATCTAAACTTGTTAGGATAATATTCTCGCTTAAATCAGTAGTGACTTGAGGAGCCCCTAGTGGATTACAGGTCCCTTCCCTGATTTCTCTTATTGCTTTTGGTGATAATGAGCTGCTCAATTTTCTAACTCCATTCTAAAGCTCCTTTCCTCCAAGCATATGCTAATGCAATAACTAGTATAGCTATAAAAATTAGCGCTTCGATGAAAGCTAATAATCCTAATCTATTGAAAGCTACTGCCCAAGGGTAGAGGAAAACAGTTTCAACATCAAATATAACGAAAACTAAAGCAAACATGTAATAACGAATATTAAATTGTATCCATGCGCCTCCAATAGGTTCCATCCCAGACTCATAAGTTAATTTGCGTTCACCGCTTCTTCCTTTTGGTGCAACTATGATATTTGTTACTAAAGCTAGGACGGGAACAGCTGCTGCAATTAATAAAAATCCTAAAAAATATTCATATCCTGGAAGTGAAAACATTGTTTTAAAAGTTTTTTTGAAAATAATTCGCTGAATTAAGGAAAATCTTTTAGAGTCACCTTAGAATAAATGTTAATCGTGAGTGAAAACAATCAACCATCTTTTGACGAAAGTAACATAGTCGATACA
>CAYSSQ010000029.1:0-15026 GCA_964433825.1 uncultured Prochlorococcus sp.
GAGCAATTATTTCAAGCTTCTATTTTTATGAGTATATTAGCTTGTTGGACTCTTTTTGCTGGATGGCTTCACCTTCAACCTAAATTTAGACCCTCTCTAGCTTGGTTTAAAAATAATGAATCTAGATTAAACCATCATTTATCTGTACTCTTTGGCTTTAGTAGCATAGCTTGGACAGGTCATTTAGTTCACGTCGCCATACCTGAATCTCGAGGAATACATGTAGGTTGGGATAACTGGTTAACTGTTTTACCTCATCCAGCCGGACTTACTCCATTCTTTACATTAAATTGGGGAGCTTACGCACAAAATCCAGACTCGCTTGATGCCATTTTTGGAACAACTCAAGGGGCAGGCACAGCTATATTTACATTTCTAGGAGGTATTCACCCTCAAAGTGAGGCGTTATGGCTAACAGATATTGCTCATCACCATATAGCCATCGGTACTGTTTTTATAATTGCTGGTCATATGTATAGAAATACTTTTGGTATTGGACACAGCCTCAAAGAAATTACCGAAGCTCACAATACAAGACATCCTATGGATCCACATAAAGGAAGTTTTGGGATTAATCATGATGGACTTTACGAAACAGTTACAAACTCCCTTCATTTTCAGTTGGGATTAGCTCTAGCAGCTTTAGGAGTAGCGACATCATTAGTGGCTCAACATATGGGTGCATTACCTTCATATGCTTTTATCGCAAGAGATTACACTACTCAATCAGCTCTATATACCCACCACCAATACATAGCAATGTTTTTAATGGTGGGTGCTTTTGCTCATGGTGCTATCTTCTTTGTCAGAGATTATGATCCTGAACTAAATAAAGATAATGTACTTGCAAGAGTATTAGGTACAAAGGAAGCTCTTATTAGTCATTTAAGTTGGGTAACTATGTTATTAGGGTTTCACACATTAGGCCTATACGTACACAACGACGTAGTTGTGGCTTTTGGTAACCCAGAAAAGCAAATCTTAATTGAACCTGTTTTTGCGCAATTTGTTCAGGCTGCTCAAGGTAAAATGATGTACGGTTTCAACGCCTTACTTTCAGATCCAAATAGCGCTGCAAGTGTAGCAGCTAACTCACTGCCTGGTAACCATTATTGGATGGATTTAATCAATAGGCAAGATGCACTAAGTGCCTTCTTGCCAATAGGTCCTGCTGACTTTTTAGTACACCATGCTATTGCTCTCGGACTCCACACAACTGCTTTGATTCTAATTAAAGGTGCTTTGGATGCTAGAGGTACAAAATTAATACCTGATAAAAAAGACTTGGGATATGCTTTTCCATGTGACGGTCCAGGAAGAGGAGGAACTTGTGATAGTTCCTCTTGGGATGCAATGTATTTGGCAATGTTTTGGGCGTTAAACTTGATAGCATGGGTTACTTTTTATTGGCATTGGAAACATTTAGCAATATGGCAAGGAAATGTTGCCCAATTTAATGAATCCGGTACCTATTTAATGGGATGGTTTAGAGACTATCTATGGTTAAATTCTGCTCAGCTGATTAATGGATATAATCCATTCGGAGTGAATTCTCTTTCGCCATGGGCTTGGATGTTCTTATTTGGACATTTAGTATGGGCAACAGGTTTTATGTTCCTCATTTCTTGGAGAGGCTACTGGCAGGAACTAATAGAAACACTTGTTTGGGCTCACCAAAGAACACCAATTGCCAACTTAGTTGGCTGGAGAGATAAACCTGTAGCTTTATCAATTGTCCAAGCAAGACTTGTTGGATTGGCACATTTTACAATTGGAAATATCTTAACTTTTGGTGCATTTGTAATTGCTTCAACATCAGGTAAGTTCGGATAAAATCTACTAAACAAAAAGAGGTCACCACTAAAAGTGGTGATTTTTTTTTGTTTAATTTACTTTTACTAATTAAAATAAACAATATCAACATAAGAAAAATTCATATGACCAAAGATGAGAATAAAATTTCATTAATTATTCCTGTCTATAACGAAAGTGAAAGTATAAGTTTGCTTATTGATGAGATAAAACAAGTCATGATTTTAAACAAATTTAATTATGAAATAATTGTTGTTAATGACGGATCTAAAGATGCGACATACAGAGTATTAAAAGATTTATCAAATAAAATAAAAGAATTAATTGTTATCAATTTAAGAAAAAATTATGGTCAAACCGCAGCTTTAGCAGCAGGTTTTGATAACTCCTCTGGGGAAATAGTTATTGCATTAGATGGAGATTTACAAAATGATCCAAATGATATCCCATCATTAATAAAGGGTATATATGATGGTTATGATTTGGTATGTGGTTGGAGATTTAATAGAAAAGATAAGTTAATAGATAGACGAATTCCTTCTAAAATAGCTAATAAAATCATTGGTGCTGTTACTGGAATTTATTTACATGATTATGGTTGCTCACTAAAAGCATTTAAGAGAGAGATTATAGATGATATTAAACTATATGGGGAATTACATAGGTTTCTCCCAGTACTAGCAGATAATGAGGGAGCTAAAATTATGGAGATGAAAGTTAATCATAGGAGTCGAAAATTTGGCTCTAGTAAATATGGAATTGATAGAACTTTCAGAGTGCTGATGGACTTGCTTACAGTCTGGTTTATGAATAAATTCTTAACTAGACCAATGTATGTTTTTGGATTTATAGGAATCATAAGTATCCTTAGTAGCATATTAATAAGTTCATACCTTATAGTTATTAAGTTTTATGGGGCAGATATTGGTAGTAGGCCTTTATTAATATTTGCATTAATACTTGGCATCGCAGGAATCCAGTTATTTAGCTTTGGCTTATTAGGTGAACTTCTTATGAGGACTTATCATGAAAGTCAAGATAGGCCTATTTATAGGATTCGCGAAATCAAGAAAAACGTTAATTAAATTTGAAACTCATTTAAAATTTGCAATTAATTCTGCACTTATTTTAACAATATCTGAATCCATATCTTTTAGCCCAACTCTAAGAACATTTAATGTAGATCTATCTGATAATTTTTTAGCAATCTTTAAAGCTTCTAGTTTGTCTGCCTTAGATCCCTTAAATAATTTATACATTTGTTTTTTTAAATAATTTTTTTCTATATTTGAGTAAATATAAATCTCGCTATTATATTTATTGCGATTTTTAATATTAAACTTATAAGATTTATTTTTTATTTTACCTCTATTAGTATTTTTAAAATTAAAAAATTTTAATTTAGCCTTTAAAATTACATTTCTTTTAAAAAATAAGAGTAACAATATAATACTTATTATTAAGATTATAGAAACTAAAGTAAACATAAAAAAGTTAATAATTTTTATATCATCTAGTAATGAAATTACCACAAAATATCTTGTTTGCTCTAGAGTATTAGAAATTAACAATAAGATTATGTCATCTGACATGGTGGCTAGTTGGCTACCCTCAATATTTGTACCAATGATTGGTATTTTAGTACCAGCTGTTTCTATAGTTTTGCTTGGAAGATATATAACTGCAGCAGCTGATTAACTATTCAACATTAAATAAAAATGGAATCTAAACAAACATCACCACAATCTTTTGAAACTGATAATCCTATTGAAGATTTTGGAACTGCAAAAGATTGGGAAATAAAAACTGTTAGCGATCCCTGTGTTGGTAATTTATCAACACCTGTAAATAGCGGATATATAACAAAAGCTTTTATAAATAATTTGCCTTTTTATAGAAAAGGGATCTCCAATAATTTCAGGGGATTTGAAACCGGAGCAGCATTTGGATATTTACTATATGGTCCATTTACTATGACTGGACCTCTGAGAGATAATGACTTTGCGTTAACCGTTGGTTTACTAGGAGCTATTGGTGCCGTTCATATTCTTACTGCACTTTTACTTCTTTACAATTCTCCAGGTAAAAGTCCTAATATTCAGCCTAAAGATTGTACTGTTGATAATCCACCATTAGATCTATTCACAAGGACAGGATGGGCTGATTTTACAAATGGATTTTGGCTCGGAGGTTGTGGGGGAGCTGTATTCGCATGGTTGCTTTGCGGAACACTTCATTTGGAAACAATAATGCCAATGCTCAGAAGTATGACTAATAGTGGTTGAAGCATAAAAAAATAAATCATTTATAAAATTTATCTTAAAGTTTTATTCCACTTATAGGATCGTGTTACTCTCCCTGCGGATATTAAACGTGAATTATAGTGAGACGATATTACATTATTGTTATTAAATACATTATCCTTACCAATACCATCCCTACCATTCTCTTTACCTGAAGAATGATAGTAAAAACCATCTTCAAAATATATCGCAACATGATTACATTCATTTTGATCGCTAAAGAATAAGATATCGCCCATCTTCAGTGAATGAACATCTTCTGGAAAATTAATTATCTCTCTACAGAAATTTTTAATTTGATAAGAATCCCTTGGGAGAAATATATGATGCTTCATAAAAGCTGTTTGGATTAATCCAGAACAATCATAATTTGGCCCGACAGTTCCTCCCCATAAATACTTATTAGACACTAAGGATTGATCTTGAATCCATTTTAGGATTAATGGAATTTGAGATTTAATATATAATTCATCGCATATGATTTCATCTGTTTGATTATTTATTAAACGCTCAAACTTTAATTCATCTTTATTCACCCAACATAAATAACCATCCTCATATAACTGAACCAAAATTCGTGATTTCTGCTCCCACTTTTTTGCACATAAATCCTTTTCAACAATTCGAAAACTTCTATTATCCAAAATCTCCGTGACTAAGTTATCACTAAAATCACTTTGAAAACCTTTTACTTTTGTCTTCAATTGCCACCAGATAGTGTTTGAAAATCTAGTTTCTTTAAATAATGATATAGGATCCATATAATTAATTTTTAAATAATGACTCTTTATTATTTACAGGATGAAATGAGCTTATTTTTAAATGATATTCTAGGAAACTTACTTGATAAAGTAAATAAACTATCGCTTAGAGATATTGCCATAACCTGGATAAACTATAAAACAGCTGACTCTAAGATGAAAGGATTTGGATGTGGTATAAATAATAAGTTGCAAATATATCCGGCAAGCATAGTAAAAATAGTATACGCTTTAGGAGTTTATGAGTGGATAAAGCAGGGTAGATTAACAATTAACGAAGAAATAAATAATGCTGTATTTAAAATGCTTTATCACTCTAGTAATGATGCTACTAGTTTTATAGTAGATACACTTACAGGAACAACTAGTGGGCCTTCACTAAATGAAGAAATTTGGGAGAATTGGAAATATCAGAGACAGATAATTAATGATTGGCTCATAAGCTTAAATTGGAGTAATCTAAAAGGATTTAATTGCTGCCAAAAGACTTGGGAAGATGGGCCATTTGGAAGAGAAAGAGATTTTTATGGTATTAGGAATGCGAATAGAAATCGTATGTCTACAGATGGGACTGCAAGAATAATGGAAGAAATTATGCACAATATTGAATATTCAACCGCGAATATAAATATAAAAAATTGTCTTTCAAGAAATTTAATTAAAGAATCTTTCGCTAAAGATCCTAATAATCAAATAGAAGGATTTTTAGGTGAGGGTATTCCTGAAAATACTCCTTATTGGAGCAAAGCAGGTTTAACTTCTCAAGTAAGGCATGATGCTGCATGGTGGTCTAAAAATGAGAATAATCAAACATTATTAGTAGTATTTGGAAATTCCACTAAGTTTGCACAAAATCAATCATTATTTCCTCAACTTGCAAGAGAAATTTATAACTATAACCTTGATAATCTCGATTAATCTAATCAAAACCATCTTGAAAGTTATTTTCAATATTATCAGTGTAAGCCTCAAAAGGTAACATTAAAATTTCCTCAATATTTATATCATTAATTATCAATTCTCTATATTCATCTAACAAACTTTTTCTATCTGCCAGATCTAAATCATAAATTCTTATAGCTATATCTTTAAGACATTCTTTAATTAATTTTTCGAGGTCTGCATTATTCATACTCATGAGACAGCATAATCAATAATAATTCTTCTGATAGTTGATAAGGCAATACCAGTTTGTGATCTAATTGCTCTGTAGGAGAAACCTTCTTTTCTCAGACGAACTACTAATTCCTCTTTTAAATTGCCAATTTTAGGCCTCCCTCCAATATTTTTCCCTTTTAATAAGACATTATCTGAAATTTCTCTTTTCTTTTCATCAAAAATATTTTTTTCGAAGATTTCAAGTTCATATAAAATGCTAAAAATTGTTGGACAAACATCTAAAAGATTATTTGAGAAATTAAAACCTGATATTGTACAAATATTTATTCCTTCATTTAAAAGTTGATTTATAGTTGTTATACATTCATATCTAGATTTAAAACCCCTATCTAATTTAGTGAGAACCAATTGATCGCCTTTTGACAAGATCTTTAATACATGATTGCGTTGAGGCCAATTATCGTGACTTAAACTTACATTCTCAGAAAATATGTAATTGCAACCAAACCTTTGCAAAGATTCAATTTGCTCTTCTAAATATTCAGGTTTATTACTTGTAGCTCTAGCGTAACCAATACTCTTATACTTAATCTTTCTTTCTGTAAGCAATTTCTTTCTTTTAAAAATATTTCTCAATGTATTGAAAACTATATTTTTAACTGTATCAATATATATTTTTTCGAACAGTTTTTGAAACATTACTAAATAATTATACTTGATTTCTAATTGATTTAATTATGTTCTATAAACTATAGTTAAAATTACACCTAAATTATCAGAAATGTGCATCCTGTAAGCTTTTAAGATTATTATTTTATTTTCTATTCGTTATGTAGGAATATAATAGAAGGAGTTCAATTTACTAATTTGAAGAATATTGGATTAATCCTCTTTGATATTGATGGTGTAATTAGAGATGTGGGGAATAGCTACAGATTAGCTGTACAGAAAACAGTTGCTCATTTTTGCAAATGGGAGCCAACTCAGGTAGAAATGGATAATTTGAAAAATGAAGGGATTTGGAATAATGACTGGGATCTTAGTCTTGAATTGATCAAAAGATATATTAATAAAAATGATTTAAATATTACTCTACCTTCAAGGGAAGAAATAATTGATCTTTTTGAGAAACTATACTTTGGTTGTAAATCTAATAAAACAAACGATAAATGGACAGGTTTTATAAAAAACGAAAAACTTCTAGTAGATAAAAAGTTTTTTGAAACTTTGAGTAATAATGCTATAAAGTGGGGCTTCGTAAGTGGAGCAGAACCAGAATCAGCAAATTTTGTTTTAAAACATAGATTAAGACTTCATAATCCGCCATTAATCGCGATGAACGATGCACCAGACAAACCAAACCCAGAGGGCTTTCTCTATTTGGCTAGTAAAATTGCAGATAATAAATTTGGGATAAATGCCCCCCCTATAGCATATGTTGGTGATACTATCGCAGACGTAAAAACTATTTTAAATGCAAGGCAACAAATAACCAATCAAAAATTTATTAGCATTGCAATTGCACCTCCCCATTTACATTCCAAATCTGTTCTAAAAAGACGTATTGAATATGAAACTAATTTGCTCAATGCAGGAGCCGATTTTGTATTAAATCAGATTACTGATTTGAATATTATTTACAAAGATATTTTCAATAAATATTAAATGTAAAAGAAAATGTTCTAAATTTTCAACATTAGTTATTCCAATATAATCAATATAAATTAAATAAAAATTATTTTCATACACTAGTATGTATTTAATATTAATCAAAATATTAATCTACTGATAACCCAAACACAATTGTCCAAAATTATTAAAACTTTGATGAAACAATTCCTTATCAGTATTTTTATATTAATCTTAATTACGTTTCAGGAAGTAATATCATTTGAGGCAATCGCTATCACTCATGATTGGTTAGAAGTACCAAAAAGTGAATATGGTAAGCAAGTTTGGGATAAATTAAGTTTTCAAAGAAATAATGATGGATCCATTAGGATTCTCAGTAAGTTTATACCTAGGACAAAAAATGATATCACAAAGGATATCTTATATACTATGGATATTAATTGCACAGAGAATACTTTTAGAGATGTTGCTGTCGGGCAAGAAAATTTTAATGAATTTAAAAACTCAAATACTGATTGGAAAGAAGCAAATGGCGATAAATTAATCTTAGGTGTAATAGATCAAGTATGTAATTTTAAAAATTAAATATAACTTTCAAATACATTGGATATTTAAAAATTAAATTTTTAATCTAAAGATGGTTAAAAGTTAATTAATTAAAAAAGTTTAAGAGAGTTAATTGTTTTATATTCTTGGAAAAATTTTTAAAAGTATCCACAAAAATTCATAGAAGTTTAATGGATATTTTTAAAATAAGCGTAATTATAAGTAATTAAAAGTCAATTTTTTTATTTCTTACACCCTCACATCAGAAATTAGGACGGAGAGAGAGGGATTCGAACCCTCGACAAAAGTTACCTCCTGTAACTCCTTAGCAGGGAGCCGCTTTCAACCACTCAGCCACCTCTCCAATAAGTATAGACTATCAAGTTTTGGGCAAAGACACAAAAGAATTTATTAATCGAAATGTCTATTTCACTTGAATTCTTGGTAATCTATTTTTAAATGCACACAGTATTTCCCAAATAATACTTGAAGATTTTAAAGCCCACTCTAATGGATTTATTTCCTGATCTCCTTCTTTACCTAATAAAATTACTGTATCACCAACTTTTATTTGATTCGAATCAGTAATATCAATCATTAGTTGATCCATTGTAATCGCACCAACCTGATGATAACTTTTACCATTATGTATTACTGAAATATTATTTGATAATTTCCTATTAATCCCATCTGCATAGCCAATACTAATAACACCTAATTTTGTATCTCTTTTTGTAATAAATTTGCTTCCATAGCTTACTCCAGTATTCTTTTTGACTTTTCTTATAAAAGAGATCTTTGATTTTAGAAACAAAGCTGGTTGTAATAATAAATTCATTTTCGAATTGATTGATGGATTATAACCATACATAGATAAACCAACTCGAACCATATCAAAATGCAAGTCTTGAGAAAGTAAAGTGCCTGCAGAATTTGCTAGGTGGGTTGTGATTTCTGGATATTGTAAAATTTTAATCTTTTTTAAAAGATCTTGAAATTTATTTTTTTGAATTTGCGTAAAACTATTTTTATCAAGAGGATTTGCTTCATCTGCTAAAGCAAGATGACTATATATACCCTTAATCAGAATATTTTCACAAGATCTAATTTTACTAAATTGATCAATAAAATCTTGCAACTCGAAGCCTAATCGAGACATCCCTGTATCTACTTTTAAATGTAATGGGAACTCCATATGATATTTTTTCCCAATATTATTACAAATTAAACACTCTCTCAAACTACTGATAGTTGGCATTAGATCATATTGAAAACAAGTTAATAAATCTTTCTTAGAATAAATATTTCCTAAAACTAAAATAGGTTTATTTATACCAGCTTTACGTAAAGAGATTCCTTCACATAAAGTTGCTACACCAAGTTGATCCGCACCTCCTCTAATTGCATACTTAGAGACAAAAGTTGCATCATGGCCATACCCATCTGCCTTAACAACAGCCATAAACTTACAATCTTTTCTTAATAAAGTTTTTATTTGTTTGATATTATTTTCGATGGCACGACCACTTACTTCAATCCAAGCTCTTTGAGTAGGATCAATAACATCCTTAGAAGTTGATCTATTCTCAAATTTATTTTTTGTATTTTTAAGTTCAATTTGCATTTAAAAATTGCACTTTCATGCTTTTATAACAATATATAGTTAGCATGACATGTAATTGGGAAATTGGCATGGGCCAGACTCTCGTTCTAAACGCTTCTTATGAACCTTTAAACATTACTTCATGGCGAAGAGCTATAACTCTTATGCTGAAGGGTAAAGCTGAGAGTCTTGAGGAAGATACATCTCAAGATATTCATCGTGGGAGAAAATTACCAACTGTTATTAGATTGCGTTACTACGTAAAGGTACCTTATAGAGAAGTTTCCCTTACAAGAAAAAATATATTATTGAGAGATAATAGTTCATGTCAATATTGCAATTATAAAGGTAGCGAATTGTCTATTGACCATGTTTTACCAAGAAGCAGGGGTGGTTCAGATAACTGGGAAAATGTCACTACTGCTTGCTTAAGATGTAATGTACAAAAGGGTAACCGGACTCCTGAAGAAGCAAACATGACTCTTAAAAGGCAACCATATAGACCCTTAAGCAATCTTAATTTTGAAGCAACAAGACATATTGACTCGGGAAGAAATAAAGAATGGAGTAAATACGTAATAGGAATGGCTGCTTAATTTCAAAATCAATTATTCTCTTTATTAAATTCTTCCATTTGTCTTTTTTGTTCTTGTGCAATACAAGCGTCTATAACCTCATCTAATTGGCCAGATAACACAGGTTCTAAAGAAAAATTACACCCCAATCTATGATCTGTAGTTCTATTGTCTTTAAAGTTATATGTTCTAATTTTTTCACTTCTATCTCCAGTTCCAACTTGCATTAATCTTTGAGATCTTTCTTTTTTATTTGCCTCTTCTAGTTGTATTTCAAATAATTTAGCTCGCAGAATTTCCATAGCTCTTTCTCTATTTTGCAATTGAGATCTTTCTTGTGTACAAAAGACCCTTATTCCAGTTGGTTTATGCAAAAGATCAATTGCAGTCTCTACTTTATTAACATTCTGTCCGCCAGCGCCGCCAGAACGAGCGGTACCAATCTCTATATCAGAAGGATCAATTTTAACCTCTACAGGATCTACCTCAGGCATCACAGCTACAGTCGCAGTTGAAGTATGAACTCTTCCCTGAGATTCTGTTGCAGGGACTCTTTGAACTCTATGAACACCAGCTTCAAATTTTAATTGGCTGTATACGGCATTTCCCTTAACTGAGATAACCAGTTCTTTAAATCCCCCCAAGTCTGATTCTGAAGCACTTATGGGCTTTACAGACCATCCTATGCGTTGTCCGTACCTCTCATACATTCTTGCTAAATCTCCGGCCCATATACATGCTTCATTTCCACCGGCACCGGCTCTGATCTCCAACATTACACTTCTATCGTCTCTTGGATCTTTAGGCAATAATGCAATTTTTATTATTTGAATCAAATCTTCTTTAGATTCTTGCAACTTAACTAATTCATCATTAATAAAAATCTCCATCTCTTTATCATCTTTAGTATCCTTTAAAAGATTTTTTGATTCTTCAATCTGCCTATCAAACTCCAATAATTGATTAAAATTATTTACAAGTGGTTCTAACTTTGATCTTTCCCTAGCAATAGACTCTAGTTTCTTTGGGTTATTAGCGACATCAGGATCAGCAAGTTGAATTTCTAAATTTTGAAAAGTTTCTGATGCTGTTTTTAATCGCGAAGTTAATATTGAATAGTCCAATTATATTTTTTAATTATTAAAAGTTTACTGTACTACTTTTTTTCATCAGATTCTTTAGTGGCTGAATCTGTTGAACCCATTCCATATTTTTTCATAAACCTATCAACTCTTCCCTCTGTATCAAGAATTTTCTGTGTCCCTGTAAAGAATGGGTGATTACCACTCCATACATCAACATGTAATTCTGGTTGTGTTGAGCCAGTAGTCATAACTACTTCACCATTGCAAATAACTTTTGCTTCAGGGTACCATTTAGGATGAATTTCAGATTTTGGCATAATTAGTTAACGCTTAGAATACTGTGGTGCTTTTCTTGCCTTTTTCAGGCCATATTTTCTTCTCTCTTTAGCTCTAGGGTCCCTACTTAAATGACCCTCTGTTTTTAATGGTTTTCTATTGTCAGGCGATAATTCACAAAGAGCCCTTGCTGCTCCTTGTTTGATCGCATCCGCTTGACCGGTATGACCTCCACCATGAACATTCACAAAAATATCATAAGAGTTTTCTAATCCTAAGGTTTGTAAAGGAGCCTTAACAGCATTTAAATGCAAAGGATTAAAATTAAGATAATCATCTCCAGCACGGCCATTGATTTTTATTAAGCCATTTCCAGGAATCAATCTGACTCGTGCAACTGAAGTTTTTCTCCTTCCAGTTCCCCAATAAACAGCTTTGTTTTTTATTTGACTATTCATTTGTTAATTTCAACTATTTAATAATACAGGATTTTGTGCAGCATGAGGGTGTTCATCTCCTTTATAAACTTTTAATTTCTTAAATTGCTGCCTGCCTAGAGAATTATGAGGTAACATTCCTTTAACAGCTAGTTCAATAATTCTTTCTGGTATTCTTTCCTGCAAGGATTCAAACTTTTCAACTTTCATACCTCCAGGTCTTCCAGAATGCCTTCTATAAAGTTTTTGAGAGGATTTCTTACCAGTAACTTCAACCTTCTCAGCATTTATTACAATTACAAAGTCACCTGTATCTAAATGAGGGGTAAAGGAAGGTTTATTTTTTCCTCTGAGTACGTTAGCGATCTCAGTAGCCAATCTACCTAGCTTTTTGTTCTTTGCATCTACCAAGAACCAGTTTTTTTCAATAGATGAAACAGCTGGAGTGGTCGTCTTATTCATTTGCCAAATTATTAAACAATAATTAATACACAATTCTACATTACTGGCGTTATTTTAAACAATCTTAAAATCTATATTTATTTAAATATATAGTTAATCGATTCACCAAAAATTTAAGTTAAGAGAATCCTGAAATTAAAAACTTTGGTAGTAAATCATTTTTCTTAAACTTATTAAATAAATTGTTCTTATAAACAGCATTTATAAAGCATAATCCTTTTGCCGGAGCAGACTGTAAAATATATTCTTTCTTTTTATTGGACCACCTTTCATAAAAAGTATCAGGTGTAATTTTTTTTTCTCCTACTAAGACTAATTGCCCAACAATTGATCGGACCATTCCATACAGAAATCCTGTGGCTTTGATATCTAAGGAAATTAAATCTCCTATTCTGCTTAACTTTATATCTTTTATGGTTGTTATTGATGTTGCTCTTTTACTACCAGTTTTTTGAAAAGCAAAGAAATCATGCTGACCTTGTAAGCCTTGTAGAGCAAGATTCATCAAATTTTCATCAAGTTTAACTTGATACTTATGCCAAGTCCATCTGTTAAAAAAAATATTTCTAACATTACCGTTATTGATAATATACCTGTAATGGCGATAAATCGCAGAGAAGCAAGCATGCCAATCATTTGGAGCAGATACTGATTCCAATATCCTTATGGATTCTGGTAATCTCCCATTCAAAGCATCAGCCCACCGATTGGGAGGTATTAGGGAATCAGTATCAAAATGTAAGACCTGTCCAGCAGCATGAACACCCGCATCTGTTCTCCCTGCAGCAAAAGTTTTTATATTTTCTGATGAAAGTTCTTTTAATTTATTCTCTAAAGTTTCTTGGACAGTTATAACTTTTTTTTGTCTTTGCCACCCAGAAAAATTTGTACCATCATATTGAATTATTAGAGCAACTCTTTTCAAAAATTATAAATTAAATTTATACAAGTTCAATAATTGCCATTTGAGCATTATCACCCTTCCTTGGCACAGTTCTAACTATACGAGTATATCCACCATTCCTATCCCCATACCTTTCTTTAGCTTTTTCAAATAGTGAATGAACTAATTTTTTATCATAAATGTACCCAAGAGCCCTTCTACGAGCAGAAAGAGTACCTTCTTTTGCAAGGGTAATCATTCTTTCAGTTTCATTTCGTAAAGCTTTTGCTCTTGCTTTTGTTGTGGTAACTCTACCCTCCCTAATCAACTGAGTTGTCAAACCTCTCAGAAGAGCCTTTCTCTGATCGGCAGGCTTACTTAAAAGTGGAATTCTTAGCTGGTGTCTCATAGTATTTTAAGTAAATTTTAAACAGATGTTCTGCTTTGAGGAATTGAGATCCCTATTCTTTCAAGGGCTTCAATAACCTCATCGGCAGACTTTGAACCAAAGTTTTTTATTTCTAGAAGGTCTTCATAACTAAAGCCCATCAAATCTGAAACTGAATTAACTTGTGCTCTCTTTAAACAATTATATGCTCTAACAGACAAATTTAGTTCCTCAAGTGGTATTTGTGCCTCAGGAGAGGGCTCTGGCTCCTCAGGAATCTCTTCAACCATTGTTACTGTAGCTAGAGGTTGGAAAAGTTCTATTAATTGATTAGCAGCTTCAGCTATAGCATCATCTGGACTGGTTGAGCCATCAGTCACTACCTCCATTTTTAATCTTTCTCTTCCAGTACCACCCTCTGCTACAGCTGTTTCATCAATTGTAAAATTTACTCTCTTAACGGGCATAAAAACAGCGTCTATTTGCAACAAATCAATTGCTGTTGTCTCCTCATTTCTCCGATCAACAGGTCTATAACCAGTACCTCTTTCCACATGAATTTCAAGTTCTAAATTATGTCCATCTTGAATAGTTGCTATGGGCTTATTACCATCAACAATTTCTACCTGAGACGAAAATTGAATATCATTAGCCCTAACTTCCATAGGACCTGTTGCGGCTAATCTTCCAATTTCAACTTCATTGCTCACGCTATTAATAGAAAGTTGTTTACAGTTTAATAAAATATCTAAAACATCTTCTCTTACTCCTGGAATGGTAGCATATTCATGGTTAACACCAGCTATTCTTACTGCTGTTACGGCACTTCCTTCAAGTCCTCCCATAAGGACTCTCCTAAGAGAATTTCCTAAAGTTGTAGCTTGGCCTCTTTCTAGAGGACCTATTAGAAATGTTCCTGTTTGGGAGCGATCATCTGAAACTTGATGGTCAATTCGATCAATCTGGTATTGCAACACGGAAAATAAAAAGATAAAGGAATAGTGTTAAATGAGACAAGTGTCTAAACGCGTCTGCGTTTAGGCCTTCTACATCCATTATGAGGTAATGGAGTGACATCTCTTATTAGAGTTATTTCTAAACCGGCAACTTGTAAAGCTCTTATGGCGGTTTCCCTACCTGAACC
>CAYSSQ010000030.1:0-14908 GCA_964433825.1 uncultured Prochlorococcus sp.
TTACCTGTCATTGTTGTTGTATCAGTGAAACTACCAGCTTCATATTCATTGAACTGTGCTTCTAAACCATCAACACGTCCTTTGATTTCTGCTAACTCAGTAGAGAATTCATCGATAAGGTTTCTTTCTGTAGCAGTAACTTCTGCAACATTACCTAAGCAAGAGTTTAATAAAGCAGCAGCCTCAAAACGAGTTATAGCTTTATTTGGAATTGATACATTACAACCTTTAGATTTAGCTAGGTCTTTAATAGCCTTAAAAGCCCAATCATTTGGTTGAATTGTTGAAAAATTGTTGTTGAATCCTTTAGATGTGGAGTTACCTGAGTAACTGTTCATATCTTCAAGATTGATGTTAGATGCTTGTACGCCCATAGGAGCAATCATGCTCGCTGCGGCACCAGCAACCAACAAACGTTGGAAGAGTTTCATTTTACCTCACACGAAAAAACCCTATAAAAAGGGTAACTTTATATTAATCACAAATCAAAAAAGTGTTATGCATTGCAGATTCATTGTTATGTATCGAAATATACTGAAATTGAATATATTAACTATTTACCTAATCTTTAAGCAGCGGATAGCCAAGAATTTCTCTCTCTCTAATCCAAGAATTAGCAACTTCTTTTGCAAGAATTCTTATTTTATTAATGTACTGGGCTCTATCAGTTACTGAAATAACTCCTCTAGCGTCAAGTAAATTAAAGCAATGACTACATTTTAAAACAAAATCAAGAGCAGGATATGTAAGCCCCTTTTCAAGTAATGATTTTGCCTCTTCTTGGTAAATTCTAAAAAGGCTTCTAATATTTTCAGGATTTGACTCTTTAAAATTATAAGAGCATTGATTCTTTTCAAATTGAAGCCAAATATCACTGTATGTTTTTGAATTGTTCCACTTTAAATCCCAAATATTTTCTTTATCTTGTAAGAACATTGCGATTCTTTCTAATCCATAAGTAATTTCAATTGGGATTGGATGGCAATCTATTCCTCCGCACTGTTGAAAATAAGTAAATTGAGTGACTTCCATACCATCAAGCCAAACTTCCCAACCAACTCCCCATGCTCCAAGGGTTGGAGATTCCCAATTATCCTCAACAAATCTTATGTCGTGATTATTTATATTAACTCCAAGATTTTTAAGAGATTGTAAATATTTCTCTTGAATGCCTTCTGGGGAAGGCTTAATTATTACTTGATATTGAAAATAATGTTGAGCCCTATTAGGATTTTCTCCATATCTCCCATCAGTTGGCCTTCTACATGGTTCTGCATAGGCAACTGCCCATGGTTCTGGGCCAATACATCTTAAAAAGGTATTAGGATTCATTGTTCCAGCCCCCTTCTCTGTATCGTAAGGGAGCAAAATCAAACAATCATTTTCGGACCAGAATTTATTTAGGCTCGTAATTATATCTTGAAATAGCATTGGTCCTAAATTTTAAAAGTAGTTTTAGATTGGATAAGTTGGTGTAGTTTTTATTATCTATATTTTTAGGTATTAAAAGCAAATATTATTTACTATTTCTGTCTCTGAAAATTTTTTTTATTTTTTGAGGTTGTTAGCAATAGCAAAATAATTAAATATAGACTTACAAATATAATCATTATCTCAAAAGTCTGAATTAAATCCTCAGGTAGTAATTTTTTCAGATTTGATAATTGATAAGAATTCATAGAAATGTTAATCAATAGCAAAAAAGTTTAATGGAAATGGACCATAGGTTTGAGCACCTAAAGTTTGATCATCATATTGACATGTTAATAAAATTCCTTGTCCCAAGCCATTCTCTGATCTTATATAAACAAATCCATTTTTTTGATTAGCTTTTAAGAAAACAGAACCTTCAGCTCTTAGATTTAAAAAATCCTGAAACTTTATTGATGTGTATCTATGCGTTATTGAAGATAAAGCTTTTATCGCATCAAGATCACTATCGGCCATAATACCAACAGTTATCCAATCACATAGCGATAATTCATTTTCGATTTCTATTTTTAGTTTTTTAACCTGATTTATTTTTAGAAAAGGTGCTGTACGATATTTATTCAAATCCATTAAATTAGTTATTGACATGATGTGTTTGGAATATTATTAGTTTGATATTACTGAAATCTATAAATCATCCAAAAGTTTTACAATCCCATGCCCAATTAGATGCCGAAACATCTTCAAAATTGATATAAATTCTATTAGTTGGTATTTCAATTTCCTTGGCGATAAATTCTGAGAATACTAAGGCCATTTTTGATGGGTTTAGAGAACCTATAGACTTTATCTCAACATAACAACAATCATAATGACTTTCTACAAAATACATATCCAGTGCGTCCACTATTCGCACCATCACAAAATTTTTTGATTTATTAGTTAACTCTCCAATAAGCTCAGCAACTTTCCTCATAAATTCTTCTTTTTCTTTTAATTCCTTTGATGTAGAAATGCTGATGAAAGGCATTTTAAAAATGAAAACTTATATCTATAAATTAATAGATTAAAGTGGATTTTAAAGGAAAAGTGATATTTTGTGAGATGATTTAGAATCTTGAATATTTTTATTAGATTCTATTTATTTTTTTCTTTTTAATAAGGATTAATTTTTCAAAGTGAAATAAAAAATTAGCTAATTTATAAGTTGAATTTCTCAAAAGTTAAACTAAATAAGATTACTTTGGAGATTGATCATTCATATTAATAAATATAATAGAATTATAAAAAATTTTCTTACATAAGACTTAAAAAATTTTTTTACTCGCATTTTTTGAAAACTATTCTTAAATTAAATTTTTATATTTAATAATTTGGAAATACTAAATAACTACCAAAGAAAAAAGCTTGATGAAACTGATGATGCAATTTTTTATTCTGAACCGCGATTTGTTTATCACCTTGATTCTAATTTTAGAAAATGCCTAAAGAATGTATATAAAAAAGAGATATTGAAAGATTCAGTAGTTTTAGATTTAATGTCTAGCTGGGATAGTTACTTACCTATAAAAAATGAATATAAAAAAATTATTGGTCATGGACTTAACAATCAAGAGTTAACTAGAAATAAAGCTTTGGAAGAATATTGGGTACAAAACTTTAACCTAGATCAGAAAATTCCCTTGGAAGATCAAAGTATTGATGCATGTTTAATGGTTGCTGCTTGGCAATACCTTCAATACCCTGAATTATTAGCAAGAGAAATATCAAGAATTCTCAGTTCGAAAGGCAAGTTTTTAATATCTTTTTCAAACAGAGCTTTCTGGCATAAATCACCTAATATATGGGTTAATTCAAATGAAGAAGAGAGAATCATATACGTAAGAAAAGTTTTAGTATCAAATGGATTTAAAGAACCTAGAATAATAAAAAAATTTACTAATCAGAACTATTCCTTATTGCCTTTTTTTAAAGTTGATCCCTTCTATTGCGTGATTGCTTCCAAAGATATGTGATAAATAAAAAAATAAACTAAAAATGGTTTTATTTATTTAATTTGATTATTATTGGATAGTTTTAATATATTTATAATGGGCTCAAAAAGAGAAAAATATCCTGAAAAATGTCCTTGGGATTTAGGCCCAAAGCAACATTTATCAGAAAAAGGTAAATGGACTTTAAGACTTGGAGAGGCTTGTGTTAGTTTCAGTAAAAACAAACTTGATAAAAATTATTTTCACGTAATTAGTAATGAAAATGAGGAGCAAATTCTTGCTTTTAGGGCAAGACTTCTGTACCAAAAATTACTTGATAAAGGATTTAGATTAATCGAATAACGTCCTAAGTTACTTACTTAATAAAGACATTTCCTCAAAAAGGAATATTTTTTGAGTGTCTTCATTGGATTGATTTAAATAATTTATTCTTCTGGAGCTAAGGACCCAAAAATTACTCCCCAAATTTAAAAATTCGTCCTCATAATGAAGTTTTTGAGATATTGGTTTAAGAGTTTTCTGATCAAGTTGAATACTTGAATATTTTTGACTTAATAGACCCTTTTTTGTATCAATAAACTTTTCAACAAAAATTTCAATGATTATTCCATGCATTCTTCTGTATACCATATTTATTGATTTATCTTTAACTCTGTATTTATCTCCTTCATTTTTACCAGAAACTACCATTTGTATTCCTTTGTCAGTATTTGTCTCTTGGTGGAAGTCATTTTTAGAGTGAATTTCCTCAAAACTTCTTCTAACTCGATGAATAACAACTTCAAATAATTGAGATCCAATAATCTTTTCAGTATTCTCGTTAGAAATATTTTTGATTTCTGGTTTGAAATTTTTTCCTACTTTAAAGTTGCCAATAGTTGTTTCATTTTCGCACTTATAAATACACTTCCCTTCATATCCTTTAAAGTCTTTAGGCCAGGTATATCTATTTTCATAAGCATTTCTAAAAATTTGTTTGCAGTTAGTTTGAGATAAAATCATTGTTAAAAAATTTATTACAAAAAAAAAGCCTCTCAATGAGAGGCTTTTGAAATATTAAAACCAATTAGCCATTTTGTGAAATTTTAGCATTTTCCATATTGTCAAATGCTTGACCAATTTTCTTAAAATCAAATCCCATAGCTCTAAGAGCATGCCATAAATGACCTTGCAAGAAGAAGAAGCCAAGATAGAAATGTACATTTGCTAACCAAGCTCTTGAACTATAAGCGCCATCTCCTAGATCAACAGTATCAGTAAAATATGGAGCAAATTGGAACTCTAGATTTAGCGGAGCACCATAGAGATCTTCAGCATAAATTGTTGTATTAGTAGCACACCAGAAAGCGGCTATAAATGCCATAAAAGAAACACCCACTACAGAGTAAGACAAGATTGCTTCTCCGCCAAGAAGACCTTTACCCTTAAATTCTGTGTATTCTCCAAATTGTTTAGTTGCAATATGGAAAGCACCACCAGTAATTTCTAGGAAAGCTAAGAAGGCATGACCTCCCATGATATCTTCTAAACTATCAATTTTTAGGAAATCAAATTGATGATTCCAGATTGCAGCAATATCAAGATTGTAAATAACTTGCCTTGTAGAACCTATAGCTGGGTCATAAATACCATGAATACGAGCCCATTCAACAAACATAATGGCTCCTAAACCTAAAAAGATTAAGTGATGTCCCAAGATAAAAGTTAATTTATCTGGATCATCCCATTCAAAATCAAATTTTTGTGGTTTACTTCCCTCAGGATAATCTCCTAAATCTCCTGCAAATTTATTGGAGTGAAGTAATCCTCCAGCTCCTAATACAGCTGAAAATATTAAGTGCAATGTAGCAATTACAGTAATACCATAAGTTTCTGTAATGACTCCATTTTCAATTCCTCCGATACCTATACCAGCTAGATGTGGGAGACAAATAAGATTCTGTGATCCCATTGGGATTGAGGCGTCATAACGTGCCAGTTCAAACAAAGCGAATGCTCCTGCCCAAAACATCATTAGACCCGCATGAGCAGCATGAGCAGCAATAAATTTGCCTGATCGGCCTACAACTCCAGAATTTCCTGCGTACCAATCGTAGGTAACATCAGTTTTTCCGTAACTTTGTAACACGTGATAGTAAATAAAGACTGCGTTAACCATATTGCCTATCAGCTTCGTTTAAACGTGATCTTTACAGGCTTTATTATTTATGTAAAAAAGACCTCCTAACGGATATCAAATGATACAAAAAAAGCTTTAGAAATCTTTAAAAGTTTTACCTTCAAAAGAATTTCTAAAGCAAAAATTTATGCTAATTTTTTTAGCCTAGTGCAGAGATTTCACCTTTAAGTTGAGTTGCCCAGCTTTCAAGACGAGAATCTGTAAGGTCAGATTCACTGTCTTCATCAAGTGGCAATCCGCAGAAACTTTCACCAATAACACTTTTTGACTCTTCAAATGTGTATGATGCCTTGTCAACATAACCAACCATGTCAGCACCTGCTTTAATGAAGTAACTATGAAGTTCTTCCATAGCATCACAATAATTTTCTGTGTAAGTAGAAGAATCTCCTAGACCAAAAATTGCAACTTTTTTTCCTGAAAGACTTAGTTCTCCGATATCTTCCAAAATAGAATCCCAAGCGGTTCCTGATCTTTCCTCATCAGCGCCTGTATTCCAAGTTGGGATGCCGCAAATAATTCCATCTAGACCTTCAAATTCAGAAAGATCATCTACATCAGAGACATCTTTTGGAGATTCAGCTGAAGAGATAAAATTATGAAGACGATCCGCAACGTCTTCTGTTTTTCCAGTTGTAGTAGCGTAGTAAATTCCTACAGTCATAACATCAAAATGATTACTTTAAAATCATAAAATCTAAAAACAATAAATTAATTTCTTAGTAAACCTTTTCATGTATAATTTTATACATAAGCATGTCAAGGGTATCTATTATGTAAGATGAGTAGTTAAAAATTATATAAAAAATGACAATAACTAATTTAGAAAACAATCTTGAAGAGTTACTTGAAGGTTTTGATTACAAAAGCTCAAAAAAATTTAAACTAATAGCCATATTTGGATTACTAGGTGATTTTGATACTTTTGAATACGCAATAAATCTTGGGAAATTAATAAAATCGGAAGAATTTAAAGAAGTTTTAGATGTTTACACTGTAGGAATAGGAAATAATAAAGGAAAAGAAAAATTTAGCGCATTCACTAAATTACCTATTAATAACATTAGAACCTTAGCTGATAACAAATTACACAATTCTTTAGGAATATCTCAAGGTCTCGATATCGGCTTAGGTGGGTGGGTAAATATGCTTTTAATGCTAAGCGGAGTTAGATCAAAAAGTACAATTAAAGAGGTCCTGAGAGGTTACATAGGAGATAGAGATGGCTCTCAGATATACAATGAAGAAGATGATATAAATTTATTTAACATATTTAAATTTTCGGGAAGTCTTTTTAAAAAAACTTGTGGAAGCGGCTATCTAAGACCCTTTGAGTTAGCAACATTTAGATTAACCAACATGATCGAAATTATAAGTAATTGGGAGGATTATATTCTGAGTGCTGATTATCTTCCACAACGAGGAGCAACCTTTTTATTAGATCAAAATAATAATGTTGTTTATGAATACTATGCAAATGAGATACTTTCTTACTCAAAAGAGATGAGTAACCCTTTGAATTTCATTAATAAGATAATTAAATAATGGATCAAATTAACGTTGAAATCTTTGGATACTTTGCAGCAGTTTTAACAACTATTGCCTTTATTCCTCAACTTTTAAAAACGGTTATTAGTAAGAAAGCTGATGATGTATCCCTAACAACTTTAATCATGTTTTTAACAGGAGTTGGATCTTGGATTATTTATGGTTTTAGAATTCAATCAAATCCAATTTTAATTGCAAATATAATTACATTTATTCTTAACCTATTAATTCTTATTTTTAAAATAAATTACACGAAAAATTGATTCAAAAGTATATTTTAAATGTAAATAAGTACGTTAAATTTATATTCGATAAAATTTTGCTTATTATAAAAAAAATATCTAAAGATTTGAAAACTTCAAAATGCTGGGTCTGGTTTAGAGGAAACTTGGAAGGCAATGGTTTCTGGAAAGAAGGGTTTACTTGTACATTTGATGAGAAGCCAGGAATACTAATAGAAAGTCCTGCATTTGTATCTTGCAGAGTACCTAATTGGAGAGTTGTAACAACTGAACCAGATGATTTTTCACAGGGTCCTAATATCCCAGACAAAGCAATTTGGAAAATTATTTAGACATAAATAGAAATCAAATTACATCTAGTATTGAAATATAGCTATATATATTTATTAAAGACTTAAATTTAAACCGATTAAATTACTTTTCTTAAATATAATTCCTTTTTTAATAATAGGTTTCATAATTGGAAAAATAAATCCTTACGCTTCTGAAAAAATTTCAGTTCCTTTAATCAGATTCGGAATCCCATTGAGTGTTATGGGTTTATTGCTTAAAGCTGGAATTAGTTCAGATTTAGTTAAAACTGCACTAATAGCTTTTTTAGCAATTTCCATTTTTATTATTTTTATTAATAATTTCCCTTTTTTAAAGCGAATTTTTCCAAATTATTCATTACAGCTTGGCGGTTTAATTGGGAATACTTCATTTTTAGGAATTCCTATCGCTATAGCTCTTTTGCCAACCGATACAATTAATTTCACAATAGGGTTTGATTTAGGAACAACTCTTTTTTCTTGGATTTTTGGTCCTTATTTTTTAGAAAAAAATAAAGCGAGCAAACTCAGGGTAAATATTAGAACTTTGATAATTTCAATTTTAAATAGCCCTGCTTCAAGAGGGATTATTGGCGTTTGGGTTACATATCAATTTGGGATAGAAAAGTTTTTGGGAGATATACTTTGGATACCTGCAAAAATTGTCATTTACCTTGCAATTATTATTGTGGGTACAAGGCTTGGAATAATACTGAGTAACAAAAATCAATTATTTCAATTAAATAATAAAATCTCATTTTCCATATTTTTAAAGCTATTTATTTTCCCAAGTTTTATTTTCTTTGTGAGCAAAGCCATAAAATTTAATGATGTTGAGACCTTAGCTGTAGTTTTGCAAGCTGCGACTCCAACCGCAATTTCAACAATTTTAATGGCTGAAGCTTATGGGAAGAATCAAGAGATGGCAGCAAAAATCTTATTTATAACTACTATCTTATCTTTTATAACAATTCCTTTTATTACATTATTTCTTAAAATTCAATAATGAGCTAATGGCATTCGGATGAATAATTCAGCATGAAATCAAATCAATGTAAACATTAGATGCAGAAATCCACATAATGTCTTAAGATTTTCTTTATGAAGTCAACAAACTCACAAAATGAATATATTCCTCTAAACATAAATATCTCATTGAGGAGGGATACGTTAAGACTCCTTATTGAGATGGCAGAGGATATGGGAATAAGCATTAACGAGGTTTTAAGTTTTCTAGCAGAGGACTCTGTTATTGACTTGCAAATTGATGAAAAATTTGAAAAGATAAATATTCCTGATAAATGTAGCTTAGAAGAATTAAGAAAAGCTTTTATGAAAAAGAAATTATCTTAAAACTTTTCGAAATTATCAAATTCCCAATCAGGATCTTTCCCAATTCTTTTAAAATAGTTTGCGTATCTATCTAAATCTCTCCTTCTAACTCTTAATAATTTATAGATCCCAAAATCTCCAAGATTTTCGTTTCGAATATATCTCTTCCAATATTTTGTATTTTGAGAATACTTATCAATCACAACTAAAAAAGTTGCTGATTCATAATTAGGTTGATCATCGTTATTGCTCCTTTTATCTAAAAGAAACCTTTCAGATAAGTTAATTATGCCCTGAGCAGAATTTGGTTCATAAAAGACTATTTGTTTTGAATAAAAATGCAATGATGGCTTTCTGATCCCAATCATTGCAAGGGGTTCTTCACTCTGCCTTAAATTTTTTATTTCTTTTGAGATGTTTCTTAAAGGTAGTTGTCTTGATATATCTGTTAATTTTCTCACAGGTGGCATAATAAGAAATTGAGCCGAGAGAAATGCTATTTGCAGATATAAAAAGGCTTTTGAGTATTTTTTAAATAAAAAAATAAATGCCGCTAATGTGATTACTAAAGATATAAATCTGATTTTAAATATTAGTCCATAATCTTGGATTTCTAAGGCAAGGTTTGGCATCTCAGGGTCATTAATAAACCCTAACCACTTATTAGACAAAAATGAAGCAATGGAAAATCCTAAAAGAATTAAAAAGGTAATCAATAGTGGAGTTGAAAATTTTTTAAAATTTCTAGTAAAAGAATTTGCACTTATTGATATAAGTATTGCTGCAGCTGGTGTAGCTGGTAACCAATAGCTGGGAAGTTTTGTCGCAGAAATACTAAAAAACAAAAGTATCGTCATTAACCAACAAAATACAAATACACCTAAAGAATTTTCAATCTCAATATCTCTTTTAAAATTTCTAACTAATTCTTTACCCGTTTCAAAAATGCCCGATATTAAGAATACTGAAAAAGGTAAAGATCCTAGTATCAAAATCCCTAAAAAGAACCACCAAGGTTCTGCATGATTATTTACTACAGAAGTATATCTTTGCAAATTATGATAACCAAAAAAGCTTTTCCAAAAGGCACTTCCTTCCCTATATAACAAAACAAGATACCAAGGCATACTTACCAAAAGAGTAATTAAAATTCCCCTGACAGGATTAATCTTTTTGATTAAACTTTGCCAATCTTTCCGTATCACTAAAAAGCAGAACATAGTTAGGCAAATTATTACAACAGCGACTGGTCCTTTGGTTAAAATAGCAAGTCCTAAAAAAAACCATGGTGTTATACAAATTAAATTTTTATCATTTGCTAATTTTCTCCAAAACGAAAGCAAGCTAATTCCTACAGTTGCACATAAAAGGGAATCACTTACAGCCGCCCTGCTCCAAATAATAACTAAAGGAGATAAAGCGAAGCTAAGTGCACCTGTTAATGCGAAAGTAGTTCTATTAAGAGATTTTTGTGGCCAACAATATAAGGTATCAGCGATCATAAGCATTAAAAATAATGATGACAGTGCTGATGGAAGTCTCGCTGAAAGTGAACCTAAATTATCCCAAGTTGAATTACCAGGTAGTGAGTAAATTATTGCCATAAGCCAATAAAATAATGGCGGTTTATCAAAACGGAGTATCCCATTAACTTTTGGAGTTAACCAATCCCCAGATTCACTCATAAATCTCCCTGCAGAAGCAAAAAGTGGAGGTGTCTCATCTACTAAACCTGTTGATCCTAAGCCTAAAAGAAAAACAAAAAATCCAGTAATTAAAATCACTAAAAGTGTTAATAGTCTTTTTTTATCAAGAGTAAAGTTCATTTCATTTAATTTTTTATTTTGTATCCGTTTACAACCCTTTCCAGCCAATTAGAGACTTTATTAGCAAATATTTTAGAAGAGGCATTTTCTTCAACCCACTCTCTACATTTTTTTCGACTAATCTCATTAATTCTTTTGACAACTAAAGTTAGACTTTTTTTATCATCAGGAGGTACTAAAAAACCAGTTTCTCCATGATTTATAAGTTCGCTTGGCCCTCCCCTTTCATAAGCAACCACTGGAACACCACAGGACATGGCTTCAACAACAACATTACCATAAGCTTCATTCCATTTTGGGGTATTAATTAAAGCTCTGCACTTACCAAGCTCTAATTGCAATTCATTAGTTTCTAAAAAACCCTGCCATGAGATTAAACCTTTAGGATAGTTTTTTTCTATATTTGCGGCGTATTTCTGATCCTGAATAAAACCCCAAACTTTTAATTTTTCGCCTAGTTCATTAGCTACATGCACAGCATCCTCCAACCCTTTCTCAGGAGCTACTCTTCCTACCCAAGCCAAAGGACCATCTTTACAATCTTGGAATTTATAATTTGATAATTCAAATCCATTTCCAACAATATTTGGATTTTGAATAAACGGAAAATCCCTAGCTTGGGAAAGACTATGAAATGCAAAGTTATTTGGATATCGTTTATAAACTTTTGATATCACATTACTAATTTCAAAACTCTCATCACCCATACTAATAAGATGTGCTATTGGAATATCAAATTTTAATGTTTCGTTGATAGGAAGAAAATCATAAGAAAAATTTAAAATTACATCCGAATTATTTACAAAACTAACTGCTTTTTCAAACATTGTATGAACTAATGAGCCTTTTGAGGTAATGTCTTTTGCAAAATAGTCTTTGTGCTGCCAACTCTCTTGTTCAAATCCATCAACGCAATATAAATCTGCAGAGTTATTACTTTCGTTTAATTTAGAGTGCTGAGGAGCAACTACTTTTATATTGTGACCCATACTCAATAATCCACTCACTAATGAATTCAAAGTTAATTCAACTCCTCCCCCTTTACCACTTCCTAAGAACCCTATCGGAGTACTTAACAAGACTAAATTCATTATTAATCAATTAAGTTAGCGTTAGTTTAAATTTTACTATTATTACTCTTTAATTCCCACAAAGATTTTCTCTGGCTGACAAAGAAAACTGATACGAGAACAAAAACCACTCCTACCCATTGAATAATTGTTAATCTTTCATTTAGCCAAACACCTCCGCTAAGCAAAGCAAAAACGGGAGTTAAAAAAGCAAGAGTACTAAAGCCTGTTATTTCTTTATTGTTAGCAAAATAAAAAAACAAACCATAAGCAATAGCTCCGCCAAAGACGCTTGCAAATGACATTAAACCCCACTCACTTAGAGACCAATCTGGAATTGATTGAAAATTTGTATCCAAAAAATACTTTAATATCAGTGGCAAACTTCCAATCACCATATGCCAACCAGTCACAGATACTGGATCACTTTTTTTACAAGTAAACCTTATTAAGATAGTTCCTAAAGCCATAGCCATTGAGGCAGCGAGCATCCAAGCCTCACCAATATTAAATTGAATATCTGCAATATTTGTATCTGACATCAACCACCAATTCTCAAGAAATTCTTTAGGGAAACCCAGAAAAATTATCCCCCCTAATCCGAATAACAAACCAAGCCAGCCTATAGGATTTATTAAATTACCAAATATCCCCCTCGCGAGAAGAGCAACTAATAAAGGTTGTGAATCGATTAAAACTGAGCCTAAGCCAGCGCCTGTTTTTTCAATACCGTAAGTTAAGAAAAGTTGGAAAAAGGTAGCATCAACCAAAGTAAAAATTAAAAACCATTTCAAATCACACCTATAAATTCTTAAATCTCTTTTGAGTAAATATGTTGTTATCAGAACAAGAATACCTGCAGGTAATAATCTTAATGATGCAACTAATTCAGGGCCACCACTTGATACCAAAGGGGTCATAGCAGCCATCGAAGTGCCCCATAATGCAAATGGGAGTATCATTAAAAACCAATTTAAAATTAAATTCATTAAGTCTGCTGATAATCTTTTTAAAGTACTTTTAAGATTAATACTAAAAAAGAATGATTTGGCCTTTTAGACGAAAGTCAAAAAAAAGAATGGCACGTATTGTAATAGATGAGCCTATTACAAGTTCTACTAGAATTGCCACACTTAAAGCTCTTAAACAAATAGAGGATAGGGAATTTCCTGCCCTTATCGTGAGAATTGACACCCCAGGTGGAACTGTCGGTGATAGTCAAGAGATTTACTCGGCTATTAATAGGTTAAAGTCAAAAGGCTGTAAAGTGATAGCTAGTTTTGGTAACATTTCTGCATCAGGAGGTGTTTACATTGGTGTCGCAGCAGAAAAAATTGTTGCTAACCCTGGGACTATTACTGGATCGATAGGGGTTATTATAAGAGGTAATAATATTTCAGAATTACTTTCTAAAATTGGAATTAAATTTGAAACAATTAAAAGTGGTAAGTTCAAAGATATTCTCTCTCCTGATAAACCATTAAGTGAGGAGGGCAGGACTCTTCTTCAAAACCTTATCGATGATAGTTACGAGCAATTTGTTGAAGCAGTTTCAAATGGAAGAAAAATCCCCGTAGAAACAGTGAAGCAATTTGCTGATGGAAGAATTTTTACTGGAATACAAGCAAAAGCATTGGGTTTAGTGGATGAGATTGGTGACGAGGTGGATGCAAGGGAACTTGCTGCAAAAATGGCAAAAATAGATCCAAAGTTTGAGCCAGTAACTATTGGGAAGAAAAAGAAAAAAATATTAGGTCTAATTCCAGGCAGTAAAATTATCGGAAAATTATTAAATAATTTGCTTTTTGAAATAGATTCCTCCTATAAGATTCTTTGGCTATACAAACCCTAATATCAAAGTATGGACCAATTTAGTAACTTGAATCACAAATATAGTGTTATTAGGGGAGCTACTAACTCCTTGAGTAATACCAAATTTGATATTGAGGTTGCCGTTAAAGAACTAATAGATGAACTAGTAAAAAGAAACAAAATCTCTGCAGGACAAATCTTATCTATTACTTTTACTGTTACAAGAGATTTAGATGCATGTTTTCCTGCTTCAATAGCTAGAAAATTTAATGGTTTAAAAGATGTTGCATTTTTGGATTGCCAACAAATGTTTGTCCCCAATGATATTAAATTCTGCATAAGATTAATGGCAATTGTAATTTTACCGGCAAACTTTTCACCAAATCATCCTTATTTGAGAGATGCAGCCAAATTAAGGCCAGATAGATGTTAATGTATTTGCATCTATGAATAAGTTAAAACTATTCATATTATTTAGTGGAACTATTATTTTTTTTAAAATGTTTAAAGGACAAAAACAAAAAATCAGGAAGTCATTATTAATTAAGTTACTGTTTGTAGTTTCCTTAGTGACTCCATTTAATAATATTAATTTGTTTAGAGGCGCTTATGCAGGTCTAGAATTTCAATGGGATAATAATTCAAATTTCAGAAGACTCCAGTGGTACCAGTTAGATAATGAGAGAATTGCAAGAAATACAACCTACTTTTTTTTGAGACCAAGCGATAGGAAATCTGGTATTCTAAAAATTGATATGAAATTTCCTAAGAAATATCTTTCTAACTTAAAAAAAGAAAAAGTAAATCTTTGTAAGGTTCAAATTGGAGGATTTTCTGATTTGACAAAATGTCTAGAAAATATTCCTGCAGATTATGAAATTAATAAAGTTGAGGGCAAAATTAATTTAACTATTTATCCCTACAGTCCAATACCAGCTAGTAAAGATAGTTATGCAGTAGTTGTAAAGGCCTTTAATCCTATGCGATCTGGTTTATATCAAGTTCATTCATATGGTCAATCAGCAGGAGCAATCCCCGTCTCAAGTTATTTAGGTAGTTGGACAATAGGTATTGATTAGGTGCTAAATTAAAAAGGATTATAAAATTCAATGACAAAAAGAACACTTGGCGGAACATCACGTAAAAGGAAAAGAGTTTCTGGT
>CAYSSQ010000031.1:0-13977 GCA_964433825.1 uncultured Prochlorococcus sp.
ACTTTCTGGATATTTAAAAAGAGATCCAAGAAGTTCTGAAGCAGCATTGAAATATTTACTTGTTGGATCTGCGGCAGCTGCTGTTTATTTATATGGATCCTCATTCCTTTACGGTTTAAGCGGTTCTACCAACTTATCTACTATAGGAATTCAACTAATTGACAAACCTTCTTACATTACATCTATAGCCTTAGTTTTTGTTCTATCTACTGTCGCCTTTAAGATAGCAGCTGTTCCTTTCCATCAATGGACGCCAGATGTTTATGAAGGCTCTCCGACCCCTGTTGTTGCATTTTTGTCTGTAGGTTCAAAGACTGCAGGTTTTGCTTTCGCGATAAGAATACTACTAACAACTTTTTCTTCATTTGACGAACAATGGAAGTTACTTTTTACAGTATTAGCAATCTTGAGTATGGCTTTGGGAAATATAGTTGCTTTAGCTCAAACCTCTATGAAAAGAATGCTCGCATATAGTTCTATAGGGCAAGCAGGTTTTGTAATGATAGGGATTGTATCTGGAACACAAGATGGCCTCTCTGCTGCTGTTTTATATCTAGCAGCATATTTATTTATGAACTTAGGAGCTTTTTCATGTGTCATTTTATTTTCACTTAGAACTGGCTCAGATAAGATTAGCGATTATTCTGGCCTATACCAAAAAGATCCTTTAATAACTCTTGGACTAAGTATCTGTTTGCTTTCACTCGGAGGCTTACCACCAATGTTGGGTTTCTTTGGAAAAATTTATTTATTTTTTGCTGGGTGGGCAAACCATCAATATCTTTTAGTAATTATTGGCTTAGTAACGTCGGTTATATCAATTTATTATTATATATCTGTGATAAAAATGATGGTAGTAAAAGAACCTCAAGAAGCCTCTGAGATTGTTAAATCTTATCCTGCTACTAATTGGAATATCGTTGGATTACCTCCTCTAAGATTTGCTTTATACACTTGTCTCGCCGTTACAGCTTTAGGAGGAATTCTATCAAATCCCCTTTTTAAATTAGCTAACACAGCTGTCTCTGAAACGCCTTTTTTACAGAATATTCTGGCTAATTTAATATTCCCTTTTTAAAAAGATCTATGATTTCTAAAGTTGCATCTCTTGAAAATGTATCAAAAATATATGGGAAAGAGTCACTGATTGTTAAAGCTTTAGATAATGTAAGTCTTGATATTTATGAAGGTGATTATTTAGCAGTTATGGGAGCTAGTGGGTCAGGTAAAAGTACCGCAATGAATATTTTAGGCTGTTTAGATAGACCATCACAGGGACAATATAAACTTAATGGATTTTCCGTTGAGAATTTATCTGATAATGAATTAGCTTCATTAAGAAACCAAAAACTAGGATTTGTCTTTCAACAATTTCACTTATTATCAGATGCAACAGCATTAGAAAATGTAATGCTACCAATGATTTATGCTGGTATTGATTCAAAATTAAGAGAAGAGAGAGCCAAAGAAGCTCTTAATAAAGTGGGTCTAGCAGATAGAGTTAGCAATAAGCCAAATCAATTATCTGGGGGACAGCAACAAAGAGTTGCCATAGCAAGAGCAATTATTAATAAACCATCACTGTTATTAGCAGATGAACCTACAGGAGCTTTAGATTCAAAAACGACAGAGGATGTTTTAGATTTATTTGACAATTTACATAACTCAGGAATAACTTTAGTTTTGGTTACTCATGAAGATGAAGTTGCAAGTCGTGCTAAAAATATTGCAAAATTTAAAGATGGAAAGATTATTGAATTAATTAAAAAATAAATCTATATTTAAATACTTTTTTATTTTTTTTATCAAACATTATCAAGTCTCCATTCCAATCAATATACTTTATTGACCAAAAAAGAGGATCATAACCTTTTGGTAAATATTTTTTATTAAGGAATTGATTTGCCTTTTGAATAACTTGCATCTTACAACTATTGCTCTCAACAGCATCACATATTACTTTAAGTATTCTTGAGGTCCATTTATATTCGCATAAATTTTTTCTTTTTAGAATCTCCGAGAGAGAAATCCCATTTTTTGGAGTTTTGTTATTAAGATTCATCCCAATCCCAACTCTTACATAAAGGATATTGCTTCCCCTTGTAATAACTTTTGGCAAAAAACCAATTATTTTTTTAGATCCATAAAAAATATCATTTGGCCATTTTAAATCTACTTTAATTGATTTTTGCAAAAACATTTCACATAAATTATTTGCTATGGAGATTGGAAAAATTTCAGGCAAAAATTTATTATTGTAAATAGGATAAGCGGCACTTAGCCAAATGCCTCCAGAAGGAGATGACCATTCTCTCTCGTATTGTCCTACTCCAGAAAATTGTTCATTAGCAATAATTGCAATTGGTATATCAAAATTAGTTTTTGTTTTTTTTAAGTAATTATTAAGTTCATTTTCAGTACTACTGCATTTTACTTTGTAATTTAAATCCCAATTAGGAAAATTTTTAAACTCTTTTTTATAATAAAAAGCTGTTTTTGCTGCCTTACCTATGATTTTCACAAAATTTTAATTATTGTACAATTTTTTTTTAATTATTATATAAATAATATTTTTAAGAATTCTCTTAATTATACAGAAATTATTATTCTTAAATTAACTTGAAAAAAGGTATTCCAGAATCAATAGAAAATTGTTTAATAACTTTTAAAAAGTCATGGTCTGATATTGATAATTTATTAGAAATTAATCAAAATTGGGAAAACATTGTTGGGAAAGATTTAGCGAAGGAATGCAAGCCTCTAAAAATTGAAAATAGAATATTAACGGTGGTAGCAAATCATCCTCAATGGAGGCAAGCTTTAATTTATAACAAGCATAAATTAAAAGATTCAATTAATAAATTTGGTATTAAATTATTTAATATAAGAGTAATTCAAAATTACCAATCAAATTTATTAAGAAATAAATCTTCTAGAGTTAATGAAGATTGGGACAATCATCCAAGTAGAATTAAAAGTCAGGAATTAATAAATTGTAAATTCTGTCAAAGGCCGACACCAAAGGGCGAAATCAAAAGATGGGGCAAATGTTCATTCTGCTGGAGAGTTAATTAATTATTTCTTTAAAATTAAAATCCCCATTTGACTTACAAAAATAGACTTATATTTAACTTCTTTAAAACCAATCTTTTTTGAAATTGATATTAATTTTTTACCATCTGGAAAGAGTTCTATACTTTTCTCTATATAGTCATATTCATCTCCTAAATTAAAAAAACGTGCAATAGGAACCACAACCATTCTTAAATATATTTTTTGAAAGACATATGAAAATGAATTTTCTTTGGGATGATTAAAATCCAAGAAACCTGCTCTACCATTTTCCTTTAAAAGGCAAAAGACTTTTCTAATTCCATTTTCAACATCTTCAAGATTTCGCAATCCATAAGACATGCAAATACCATCAAATTTTTGTGACTCATCTAATCTAAAAATATCTTTTTGCTTCCAACAAATAGAATCATTATTAATTCTTTTATATTTATTTTTTGCTACGTTCAAAATTTCTTCTGCACTATCAATACCCGTAACACAGCCATTAGGTGACACATTTTTATAGATTAAAAACGATAAATCCCCTGTGCCACAGCATAAATCTGCCCAATTTTCTCCATCAATTGGTTTTAAAAAATTAATTAAATTTTTCTTCCATAAATTATGCAATCCAAAACTTAATAAATTATTTAAAAAATCATATTTACTAGAAATCTTGTTAAATATCTTTTTTACTTTTTTAGAGTTTTGCTTAATCATCTAATCATTAATTTATTAGAAAATTTAATAATTGTTATGAACTTGGTCTTATTGTAAGATTTTTTTCTATTAAAAAAGATTTAATTTGCTTTATTGTCAATTTCCCATCATGCAATAAAGATGCAAGGAGTGCTGCTGATGCTTTACCCTTTAAAAATACTTCGAAAATATCATCTAAAGATCCAGCACCCCCTGAAGCTATTAGAGGTATATTTATTTCATTGACTACTGATTTAGTCAATTCCAAATCATATCCTTTTTGTGTACCATCACCATCCATTGATGTTAATAATATTTCACCAGCACCGAGTTTTTCTACTTTTTTTGCCCAGGCTATTACATCTATCCCTGTATTCTCTCTCCCTCCTTTTACATAAACTTCCCATCCTTCGGAGCTACCAACTTTTTTTCTCGCATCAATAGCAACTACAATGCATTGTCTGCCAAATTTCTCTGCACTTTCAGAAATTATATTTGGATTAATTACTGCTGAAGAATTTAAGCTTACTTTATCAGCACCTGCTCTCAGTAAATCATTTATTGAATTTACTGAGCTTATACCTCCGCCAACTGTAAAGGGTATTTTCACAGATTTTGCAGTCCTAGAAACAAGATCAATCAAAGTTTTTCTATTTTCATATGTTGCCTTAATATCAAGAAAAACCAATTCATCAGCTCCCTCTTCTGAATACTTATTTGCGAGTTCAACTGGATCTCCTGCATCTCTAAGATTTACAAAATTCACCCCTTTTACAACTCGACCATGAGCGACATCTAAGCAAGGTATTAAACGAAGAGCAACCATTTTAAAAAAAATTGGCTAATTACTGTTAAGGTTGTATAGCTTCTATTTTAAACCGTTATGGCTGATTCCAAATTATTACCCAAAATTGGAAGTAAAATAAAAATAAATATTGATAAAGTAAAAGATAGAATTCCTGATAAATTAATGAATCAAATATCAACTAATCCGAAAGCTATAATTACAGGATATAAAATGACAGATGGTAGGAGTATCGGTTTAATAGTAAAATTTCAATCTGGAGAAGAAAATTGGTTTTTCCCAGAAGAAATCGAAAGAGGTTAGTTCTAAAAGTGAATGATCCGAAACAGCTATTAGGAATCAAAGGAGCTTCCGAAACTTCTAATATATGGAAGCTTCGACTCCAATTAATGAAACCCATAACATGGATACCCTTAATCTGGGGTGTTATTTGCGGAGCTGCAGCTAGTGGAAACTTTATTTGGTCATTAAACAACTTACTTGCTTCACTAGCTTGCATGTTAATGAGCGGACCATTGCTTGCTGGGTACACACAAACAATAAATGACTTCTTTGATAGAGAAATAGATGCTATTAATGAACCTAATCGTCCTATCCCTTCAGGCGCTATCTCAATAAAGCAAGTTAAACTTCAAATTTGGGTACTACTAATATCAGGTTTAATAGTGGCATATCTTTTAGATTTATATGCAAACCATTCATTCCCTTCGGTTTTCCTTTTAGCATTAGGAGGATCATTTGTTAGCTATATTTATTCAGCACCACCCTTAAAATTAAAGCAAAATGGATGGTTAGGTAATTATGCTTTAGGAGCATCCTATATAGCCCTACCTTGGTGGGCGGGCCAGGCTTTATTCGGCAAATTAACTTTAATTACAGCCCTGCTAACTCTTGCATATAGTCTTTCTGGCCTTGGCATTGCAGTTATTAATGACTTTAAAAGTGTGGAAGGAGATTCAAAATTAGGCCTTAATTCATTACCTGTAATTTTTGGGATTAAGAGAGCAAGTCAAATAAGTGCTGGACTAATAGATGTATTCCAACTAGCAATGGTTGTTGTTTTAATATTAATAGGCCAGAATTTAGCCTCAGTTATTTTAGTTCTATTAATTATTCCTCAAATCACTTTTCAAGATATGTGGTTACTTAGAGATCCTCTAAAATATGATGTGAAATATCAAGCAAGCGCACAGCCTTTTTTGATCACAGGAATGCTTGTTACTGCTTTAGCTATTGGTCATAGTCTCTTAATTGTATAACTTGCTTAACTTTAAGCAAAAAATTTATTTATCAGCTCCTTTATTAGTAATTTTAATAATTTTATTGTTTCCAATAATTAACTTAATAAAAGTTACTTTAAATTTCAAACCAGAGGAATTAATATCCAAAGATTCATTACCTTATTCTTATGAAATATATACCTCAGATAATAAAATTATTAGTAAATTAAGCAGCAAATTTGATATTTATGATGATAAACAAAAAATACCTCAGGCTCTTAAAGATGCCTTTATTTCTGCTGAAGATAAAAGATTTATGCATCATAATGGTATTGATCTAATAGGATTACTTAGAGCTTTTCATAATAATTTCCAGACTGGATATATAGTTGAGGGAGGAAGCACAATAACTCAACAAGTAGCGAGAATAATATTTCTAAATAATGACCTTAATATAAAAAGAAAAATAAAAGAAGTTTTAATTTCAATAATTTTAGATTTAAAATTTCAAAAGGATCAAATTTTAAAATTATACCTCAATAATATTTATTTAGGTTCTGGGGCTTACGGAGTTAATGAAGCAGCAAAAATCTATTTTGGCAAATTCACAAATGAGCTCACCTTATCAGAGATATCGTTGATAGCGGGATTAGCTCCTGCACCATCAATTTATTCTCCTTTTAATAATTTAAACTTAGCTATTCAAAATAGAGATAAAATACTAAATGCAATGTTTACTGAAGGGTATATTTCTCTAGAGGATTTAAATAATGCACTTATAGAGGAAATAAAATTAAATAATCTTCAAAAAGAATCATTTCCTTATAATGATTTAGTTTTAATTAATTTTATTGTTGATGAAACAAAAAAAATAATTAATCAAAAAAACATAAATAATAACTATAACCATATAAAAATCAAATCTAGCTTAAACTCAATATGGCAAACAAATGCGCAAAATCTTGCTAAATCAATAAAACCAAGGGATCTAGAAATAGCTTTATTAACAATAGAATCTAATTCAGGATTAATAAGAACAATGATTAGTGGAAGACAACCGACTATTAATACTTTCAACAGAGCCAAAAATGCCATAAGACCATTAAGTTCTACATTCAAAATTATTACTTATATGGCTGCATTTAATGAGGGCAAAGATTTAGAAGATTTATACTACGACGAGAATACCTGCTGGGAAGATTATTGTCCCAAAAACTTTTCAAATATTTATTTAGGAAAAATTTCTTTACTTGAAGCATTTAAAACTTCTTCAAATATTGTTCCAATAAAACTTTCCAAAGAATTAGGATTAGAAAAAGTAATAAATTTAGCTAATGCGTTCGGGTTAGGCTTTGAGCAAAAAATCGAGAAGTTCCTACCTTTGTCAATTGGAGCATATAGCGATTCTCTTATGAATATTTCAAATGTTTATTCAACTATTAATAATAATGGTTATTTATTAAAGCCTAGTATTTTGGAAAAGATAGTATCAGATAATGGAGAAATTATATGGATAAATAATTTTGAATCAAAAAAGTTAATAAATAAAAATACACTTCAGAAATTAAAAAGTATTTTAGAAAAATCTGTTTCTGAAGGGAGTGGTATAGCTGCATCAATAAAAGATGAGAAAATATATGGGAAAACAGGTACTTCTGATGGCAATAGAGACGTTTGGTTCATTGGTTCGATTAAAGGGATAACAACAGGAGTATGGATAGGCTTCGATGATTATAAAAAAACAAATTTATCTAGTGGAAATGCTTCTTTATTTTGGAAGAATTATATTAAGTCTTTAAAAATTACCAAATAAATTTAATTTTAAAGATATGTCATAACTGCGGCATAAAATCCATCTCCAGCATTATCGTAACTTGGATAAATTTGTTTCTCACTTACCAAATTAATATGTTTATTATTTTTTAAAAATTTTTTTATTAATAAATTATTTTCTCCTGGACAAATAGTACAAGTTGAGTAAACAAGTTTCCCTGTTTTCTTTAGTAAAGGAAATATACAATTTAGCAATTTTTCTTGTAAACAAATTAATTGATCAATTTTACTTTTATTTAATGACCATCTTGCATCTGGATTCCTTGCAAAGGTACCTATCCCAGAGCAAGGAGCATCTATTAAAATCCTATCAAAATAACAAATTAAATCAGGTTTTAAATTTGATAAATTCATTGAATCTTCTTGATAGACTTGAACACTTTTAATATTAAGTCTCTTCAAATTTTCCTTTAAAACTCTTAATCTAACTTCTGATCTATCAAAAGCCCATATTTCTCCAGTATCCTCAATGATCTCTGCAATATGAGTAGTCTTACTACCAGGAGCTGCACATGCATCTAATATTTTTTCACCTTTTTTAGGATCTAAAAGTGTTGACACCCATTGCGAAGATCTATCTTGAATAACCCATTTGCCTTCCTCATATCCAGGCAATTTCCTTATAGATCTTGACTTGGTTTTTAGTTCAATACCATTTTCTAAATTATTTATTTTTGAAGCAACTATTTCTTCTTTTTTTAAATCCTTTATTATTTCATCAACATTTGCTTTCATAGGATTTATTCTCAAATCAATAGTAGGTCTTTTATTAAATGATGCCGCAATAATTGAGGCTTTTGTTAATCCAAACCAATTAATAATTTCTTCAACTAACCAATTAGGTATTGATTCTGTATAAGAAATCCTTTCTATATTATTATTTGGAATTATAGGGAAATTCTTATCTTGCAATTTATTAGAAGCATTTCTTAGAATTGCATTAATTACTCCAGATAATCCCTTTAAATCACTTTGCTTTGCAACCTCTACTGAGGTTGAAATAGCTGCAGAATATGGGACCTTATCCATCTTTAATAATTGATATAAACCAATATGCAAAAGCCACCTTAACTTAGGAGGTTGTTTAACATGAGTAAATTTTGAGGTATGGTCTATCCATAAATCAAGAAATTTTCTATATCTAATACAACCAAATGAGATTTCAGTAATGAAAGCTATATCAAGCTGGTTGAATTTATAGTTAAGTAATACTTTTTCTAGAGCTAAATCTGAATATACGCCAGAACTTACTTTTAATAAAATTTCCCATGCTGCCTTTCTTTGTAAAAAACCTTTTGCCAAGTGAAGTTAAAGTAGATTTAATATAAATATACTAATTATTTGATTGATAAGACTAAACTTTGAGTGCAGAACTAAACCAAATAAAACCTAAAATTGATACAAGAGTTAAATTGAAGCCAAGAAATATATAAATATTTAAGGTATGGATTCGTTCTTTTGAAAATAGACTCGAAAACTTATTTTTTTTATTATTCATTATTATATAAGTTGCTAAATTTTAGAATTAAAAATTGACTGTAAAATTTAAAGAAAATAAAAGTTAAATACAAAAAATATATAAATTTTAAGTAATTTAAAATATTAATCAGTAATAATAGATAATATTTTTAATTCATTTGAATCTAACACCTTTTAAAATATTTCGTAATAATCTAATAATGTCTTAATTTTTCTAAATTAAAATCAATAATAGTTAGTTAATTAATAAAAGTTTTTTAAGAAATTATTGGCCTTTTCTAGATGATTGTCTAACTTTTCCTGAGGCATTTTGTCTAAATTTCTTGTAAGCATAGCCAATCTATATTGTTTTCTAAAAAATTTTTCATTATCTTTGATAAATTTCCAAAACAACCCATCCCAAATATCGCACCACTCTCCACTTTTATAATCAGACATTTTCCTTATATAGTTTGAACTTGAAATATATGGTTTTGTAGAAAATATACCTCCGTCACTAAATTGGCTCATTCCGTAAACATTTGGAACCATTACCCAATCATAAGAATCAATAAACATTTCCATAAACCATTTATAGACTTGATCAGGGTGCATATTGCATAAAAGCATAAAGTTTCCAAGAATCATTAATCTTTCAATATGATGACAATAGCCAAACTTTAGTAAATTTTTAATAACATTATCTACAGGCAAAATACCTGTTTCCCCTTTATAAAAAGAATCTGGTATTGCATTTTTTTTAAAGTTCCAAAAATTCTGAGTCCGCATTTTATTTCCATATTTTTGATAAATCAGATTTATAAATTCTCGCCAACCAATAATTTGTCGTATAAAACCCTCCAATGAATTTAATGGGATTTTTTTTTGTTCAGAAAAGATTAGGACTTTATCTATAATCTCTCGAGGTGTAATCAAACCTGCGTTTAAAAGAGGTGATAAAAGACTATGCCATAAGAAATTATCATTTTTACTAATAGCATCTTCATAATCTCCAAATAAACTAAATCTATTTTCCAAGAAATCATCTAACCATTCATTTGCTTCTTTAAAATTTGTTGGATAAATAAAGTATTGACTTGTCCCAACAAATTTTAATTTTGAATTAAATATTTCACTTTCAATACTCTTAATGAAATCACTTTTGCAGATATGATTTATCTTTGGAACTTCAATATCTTTCGGTAATTTTTTTCTATTTAATTCATCAAAACTCCATTTTCCTCCATAAGGTTTGTTATCAGAATTCACAAGGATATTAAGAGATTTCCTTTGGTTTTCATAGAATTTTGCCATTAACGGCTTTTTATTGTTTCCCATAAATTTTTTTATTAAATCACTTTTTGTTATGAACATTGGAGATTCATAAATACATACATTCATATCATTTTTTTCAGCAAACTTATTTATTCTTCTCATTATCAAATAATCATGGGGATTGATTATATTTATTGTCTTATATTTACTTTTAATATATTTTTTTAAATAATCATCAGTCTTAAAATTATTTTCATTTTCTGCATAAATAACGTTATGACCAAACCCTAATAAATAATCCTTGTAGGATTTCATTGAAGCTTTTAAAAAAATAATTTTATTAATATGATTTACTAATTTAAAATGCTTATCATTCCCAAAGAAAAGGGAATCCTCAATCATAAGAAAATCAAATCCCAATTTTAGTAGAGAACTTGTTTTAAAAAGTTGATTAGGAAAAATTATCGAGATTTGATTCATAGTTGACATTTTCTTATTCTGCACCTTTTTGAACAGTAAATTACATTATCCCAACATTTACTCCATTTTTTTCTCCAATCAAATGTTCTATTACAGACAGGACATATTTTTTGTGGTAAGTTTTTCAATTTTTAATTCATTTTCTATGAGTTGATTTAAATCTATCCGAGCTTATTATGCATTCATGTTTTGTTTTTCTACCATTAACTCTTTTTCTCCAGACCTTAAATGTATTTTTTTTCAAATTAGATCGCATTAGTTTTATTGCATCTTTTTCTTTTAATCCAAATTGATATTCAATTGACTCAAAAGGGGTCCGATCTTCCCAACACATTTCAATTATTCTATCAATTTCTTTTATATCCATAATTATTCAATCCCAAAACATCTCGAAGAGCATATTTTTTCTTCATTGGATCTTCCTGTAATTGGTAATCTATACTTGGCCCATAATTTATAGAAAAGTCTTAAAATGTCAGAGATATATGGCAATTTTAAAGGATAATAAATCCATCCTAAACCTACAAGATCATATGAATAGGATAGGACATCTAAACCTTTTATTATTTTCTGACCATCTAAAATGCCATGTAGATTATTCATAGCTTCTAAGTATGAAATGTTTTGATAATCTTTAGGATTGAAATCACTCTTACTTATATCAACAAACTCTATATTGTTTAATGAATCCTTTTTCTTTAAAAAATTTGTCTCTCTTCGACAGAGGGGGCATTCACCATCAAATAAGAAAGTTAATTTATAGCTCATTTTTATATTTAATATAAAAAATTCTTGATACTTTTGTGGATTTCATCCATAAGAACTTTATAAACAAAAATTAATTGAATAATTAATATTTATTTTCTAAATAAGCTTTATAAAGCCTTAATAATCTTTTGCTTAATTTCTATAAAAATTGCATTATGTTAACAATAACAACCATTGATAAAGGGATACATCAATGGTTTTAAATATTTTTATTCATCAAGTAGATGAACTCCATCTCCGACATCTGATTTAAAATCACAATATTTTTCAAAAACCAAACCAACTTTTCTCATAGATTCTCCAAGCTCATCACTAAATTTTTCCCATTCTGGAGAATTTTTTTCAGGCAAGGTCCAACCTTGGGTCTCAACCATGCTTGTTATAACAGTGTAATCCCACTCTATGTATGCCATTTAAAAATAGTAATTAGTTATTCATAATTATAAAGCATATTAATGTTGTCAAAAATAATAAGCTTTCTATCAACCAATGAAAATTTAATTATTTGAAATTAAATACATTGATTGATTCAAATCTTATAATAGAAACATAATATTTTCTTGAGGAAATGGGTGTTCTCCCAGAAAGATTTAAAAGGATTAAAAGCGTTTTAAACAGGCGTATTGAAAATTTAACTGTTTTAGTTGAAGCAGTGAATAAACCACATAATTTATCTGCGATATTAAGAACATGCGATGCGGCAGGAGTCTTAAATGCAAACTTTATTTGTGCAAATAAAGAGGTTAAAACTTTCAACAGTACGGCGCAAGGAAGTCAAAAATGGGTTAATTTAATTAATCATTCAACAGCAAATTCGGCAATATCTTCATTAAAAAAAAAGGGCTTTAAATTATATGGAACCTCATTAAATAATAAAGCAAAAGATTATAGAGAAATTGACTATTGCTCTAATACATGTTTTGTCTTGGGTGCGGAAAAGTGGGGATTAAGTGAATATTTGATTAATAAAGTTGATGAATCCATTTTCATACCAATGAGTGGAATGGTTCAATCATTAAATGTTTCTGTAGCAGCATCAATTTTAATATTTGAAGCTATTCGTCAAAGAGAAGTTAAAGGGTTAATACCAAAAAATGGAGAGGGTTTGAATAAAACAGTTTATGAAAAGACATTATTTGAATGGAGTTATCCAGAATTAGTAGAAAAATATTATAAATCAGGAAAACCTTATCCTAAGTTAACGGAGACTGGAGATATTAATCTTGAATTTTTAAATTAAATTTTTTTGAAAATTAATCTTTTAATGATTCTTCTAAACCCTCTCCAAGAAAAGATAATCCTAAAACAAGAATAAACATAGCCAATCCTGGGAACAAAGCAGTCCACCATATACCTGTGGGAAGAGCTGACATTGCCAAGTTTAAATCACTACCCCATTCCGGGACATCTGCAGGGACCCCCAAGCCTAAAAAACCTAAGCTACCTAGGACTAAAACAGCATCTGCGGCATTTAATGTCAAAAGGATAGGTAAAGGAGTTAATACATTTGGAAGAATATATTTAAAAAGTAATCTTAAAATCCCAGCCCCAGAAATACTTGCTGATTCAATAAAAGTCTCCTCTTTTATAAGAATAGTTTGATTTCTTATAAGCCTAAAATACTGAGGTGAATAAACAATACACAATGCAAATGCAGCATTGAAGATTCCTTTGCCAAGCACAAAAGCCATTACTACTGATAACAAGATGACTGGTATTGAAAAAATAGTATCCATTAAAAGAGATAAAGATTTGTCAATTACACCTCCAAAATATCCGCTTAATAATCCCAATGGCAGGCCTAAACCTATAGCAAAAAACATTGCTAAAAAAACTACCTGAATTGCAATTATGGATCCTTGTAATGTTCTTAAACAAACATCTCTACCTAGTCTGTCAGTTCCACAAAAATGATTGAATGATGGTGCAGCATAAATATCATTACTTAAGCTTATTTCAGAATTAACAAAAATATTACTATGATCAAATATAAACATAACTATCACGATTAAAATATAAAAAAGAACTATTACGAAGCCTGTTAATCTAATTTTTTTTGTAAGGTTCATTGGTTAAAAAGACTTCTCTTATTTCTAGAGATTATTAAATAAAATATAACTTTAGTTTTAGAATTTAATAGTTTCTTGTCTTTAATTTAAAATTTTATTTTTGATTTAATTTAAGAACAGCCATAAAAGCCTCTTGAGGAACATCTACTCTTCCCATTGCTTTCATTCTTTTTTTACCTTTAGCTTGTTTTTTTAATAACTTTTTTTTCCTAGAGATATCTCCCCCATAGCATTTTGACAAAACATCTTTTCTTAATGCACTTATACTTTCACTTGCGATAACTCTACTACCTATTGATGCCTGAATAGGAATCTT
>CAYSSQ010000032.1:0-12049 GCA_964433825.1 uncultured Prochlorococcus sp.
TAAGGATTTAAGGAGTACCTAATTGAAATTAATTCACGGATTCCATTTGAAAAATGTTCGAGGAGATATCCTTGGTGGATTAACTGCAGCAGTTGTTGCATTACCTTTAGCATTAGCTTTCGGTGAGACTGCCCTTGGTGATGGAGGTGCTATTTATGGTTTATATGGGGCAGTAATTGTTGGTTTTTTAGCTGCTTTGTTTGGGGGCACTCCCTCTCAAGTTAGTGGGCCAACTGGGCCAATGAGTGTTACTGTCGCTGTCTTAGTCATAGCAATTCTTCAAAAAGAGTCATTATCCAGCTTACCTGCAGAACAAATCGTTCCTTTGATAATGGGAGCTGTAATTGTAGGAGGAATATTTCAAATTTTATTTGGTCTATTGAAGCTTGGTAAATATATAACTTTAGTCCCATACTCAGTTGTTTCAGGCTTTATGTCTGGAATAGGTTTTATTATTATTGCAACTCAATTAGGACCTCTACTCGGGATTCAAACAGATAAGGGTGTTCTAAATGGTTTAATCTCCTTGTCTCAAAATTTTGCACCATTCCTACCAGCAGTTGTAGTTTCGGCTTTGACAATGATAATTGTATTTTTTGCCCCAAGAAAAATTACACAATGGGTTCCATCCCCCTTACTAGCATTACTTATAATTACACCCTTATCAGTGCTAATTTTTAATGATTCTAACCTAATAGAAAAAGGTAAAGATGTTTTACCAAGAATTGGCAATATCCCAGAGGGAGGTCTGCAGTTTAGTATGCCAGATTTTAAATATAAGACTCTTATACTAACTGGAGGTTTGCAACTAGCAGTTTTAGGGGCAATTGACTCACTTTTAACATCCTTAGTAGCAGATAATATTACACAAACAAGACATGATTCAAATAGAGAATTAATTGGTCAAGGCATCGGAAACGCTGTAGGTGGATTCTTCGGAGGTTTACCTGGTGCCGGTGCAACAATGAGAACTGTTATAAATGTCAAATCAGGCGGAATGACTCCTTTATCTGGGATGACACATTCAATTGTTCTATTAATAGTTCTTGTTGCTGCAGGACCACTTGCATCTCAAATTCCTAAAGCTCTCCTTGCTGGTATTTTAATAAAAGTAGGCTTGGATATTATAGATTGGAGATTCTTATTAAGAGCACATAAATTATCTATTAAGACCGCTGCAGTTATGTATGGTGTGCTTTTAATGACTGTATTTTGGAACTTAATATGGGCTGTTTTAGTAGGTGTATTTGTAGCAAATATGTTAACAATCGATTCAATTACACAAACTCAATTAGAAGGTATGGATGAAGATAATCCTATTGATAATAAAAGTTTAAATAATGCTCAATTACCATCAGACGAGAAAGATTTATTAGATAAATGCGGTGGAGAAGTAATGCTTTTCAGGTTAAAAGGCCCTCTTAGTTTTGGAGCTGCTAAAGGCATTTCTGAGAGAATGATGCTTATAAAGAAATATAAATTTTTAATATTAGATATTACTGATGTCCCACGAATGGGAGTAACTGCATCATTAGCTATTGAAGACATGATGTTAGAAGCAAAAAATAATAATAGGAAAGCTATTGTTGCTGGAGCTAATGAAAAAGTAAAAGAAAGATTAGCAAAATTTGGAGTTGAGGGTATAGTCTCTTCCAGAAAAGAAGCTTTAATTGCAGCAGTTGATGAATTAAGTAAATAGTTTATATGGGGTTAGATCTATTACTTCAGAATATTTTTGCACCTACAGTATTATTCTTTTTTATTGGAGTGATTGCTGTATTCTGCAAATCTGATTTAGAAATACCTGCTCCATTACCTAAATTATTTTCACTTTATTTATTATTAGCTATTGGATTCAAAGGTGGGATTGGAATACAAGAAAGTGGGCTTTTAAATAATCAGGTTTTACTAACCTTGAGTGCAGCGGTATTGATGTCGTTAATTATTCCAATTCTAGGATTTATCGTTCTTAGACTAAAATTTAATGTATTTAACTCAGCTGCAATCGCTGCAGCTTATGGATCTATTAGCGCAGTCACATTTATATCTGCAGAAAGTTTCCTCGTAAGCCAAAATATAGAGTCTGATGGATTTATGATAGGTGCTCTGGCAATAATGGAATCACCAGCTATTTTAGTTGGACTTTTATTAGTTAAATTAGCTGGACCAAAAGATCGTCCAAATTCAAGAAAACTACATTTAAGATCAATATTACATGAATCATTCTTAAATGGTTCTGTTTATTTATTACTCACAAGTTTAGTAATTGGATTTTTAACTTCATCCACCAATCCCACAGCTATTGAAAAGATGTATCCTTTCACACATTCTATATTTTATGGTGTGGAATGTTTTTTCCTTTTAGATATGGGCATGGTAGCTGCGCAAAGACTTCCTAGCTTAAAAAAAGCAGGTTCTTTTCTAATAGCATTTGCAATATTAATGCCAATATCAAATGCATTTATTGGAGTGTTTATAGCAAGATCTTTATCTCTTAACCCTGGAAATGCTCTATTATTTGTGGTGTTATGTGCAAGTGCATCATACTTAGCAGTTCCTGCTGCCATGAGAATGACAGTTCCTGAAGCTCGCTCAAGTTATTACATTTCAACAACATTAGGGTTAACTTTTCCCTTCAATATAGTATTAGGTATTCCTTTGTATATGAGTCTTGTAAATAAAGTAATCCCACTTTCGCCACTTTAAAATGAAAAGATTAGATTTGATTTTTAGTGAAAGAGAGCTAAATGCGATCTTAAATACCTTAGAAAATGCAGAAGTACCTGGTTATACCGTAATGAAACATGCAACTGGAAGAGGGCCTGAAAGAGTTGTTACTGAGGATATGGAATTCACTGGCTTAGGAGCAAATGCACACGTTATTGTGTTTTGCGAACAAGAAATTATTGACAAAATGAGAGATGAGATCAGGTCAGTACTCAATTATTACGGTGGAGTAGCTTATATTTCTGAAGCAACACCACTCTAAAATTATTGTTATTAAAGAATTAGGAATGAATCCAATCGACTCTAATATTTTTTCTACTGTTTAAGTATCTATCAATTGACATTGCAGCGATACATCCATCAGAAGCCGCAACTACTGCTTGCTTAAAAGGAGTATTTCTTATATCTCCAATAGCCCAAACTCCATCAGAGTTAGTTGACATAAAATCATCTACGATAACCCCGCCATCTTCATTTAAAGCTATTTGATCTCCTAAAAAGTCAGTGATAGGTTTTGATCCACTCATATAAACAAAAACTCCCTCAAGATTTAAGTTTATTGGATTTTCTTCCTCCTTACTCTTAATTAAAATTCCATTTACACCACTCTCATTACCTGAAATTTCTAGCAACCTCGTTCTACTCCAATGTTTTACATTCGCTAACTCCATTAATTCTAATGCTTCAATATTATCTGATTTGGGATCACTTGAAGTAATCCAATGAACTGTAGAAGCGAATTTAGTTAATACAGTAGCCTCCTCCACTGCCTCTTTGTTAACACCTACAACGGCAACTTCCCTGTCTCTATAAAAGGCTCCATCACAAGTTGCACAATAACTTACACCTCTCCCTAGGTAATCGGACTCCCCTTTAAATGATGCTGGCCTGCCCATCGCGCCACTTGCCAATACAAGTGCTTTAGCTTTAAAAGTGCCTTCAGGTGTATAAACTGTTTTCAATTCTGAACTTACATCTATTCCAAATACTTGTGCTCTTCTGTAATCAGTTCCATATTGTACAGCTTGATCTCTCATTAATGTTAATAATTTATCTCCACTAATATCAATAGGAACACCTGGATAATTTGCTATTTGATGAGTGATAGCAAGCGCTCCTACAGAGGGATTTTTATCTAAAATAACAGTCTTTAGATTTGCTCTGGATGTATAAAGTGCACAAGTACAACCAGCTGGGCCTCCGCCAATAATAACTACATCAGATTCAATAATTTCCAATTTAATAAAACTCCCTTGAAAAACTTAATTGAGTTTTAGGTTAGAAGAAAATTTTATATATTTTCTAACCAGATACATAAATATAAGTTATAAGAAAAAAACTAAAAAAGTACAATATAGATACAAACTTAAATAGGTAGGAACTATATAAAAAGAAAATCAAGGTAACAATATTTATAATTCCTGAACCTTATATCTAATGAAATCTCTAAAAAATTGAATTTATAAGCTTAATTGGACATAATTAAACTATCATTAAGAAGATAGTTATTTTCACGAAATATAGTAGTTAATTTATGACAAATTCTGATTATTTATTGAAAGCAACAATTAAAAAATTAGGTGAAAAACTAAACCAAACCTTTTTTGAAAAGATTGAAGAGACAGCTAATGCTGCTCAAGGAGTCCCTGAAATACTGAAGAATGAATTGGAAATACTAAAAGATGAAATAATTCAAGAAGCAAAAAGAATGGAAAATTCATCCGAAGAAGATGAATTACAATCACAAGAAAATTTCAAGAGTAAAGCTATAAAAAAAATAAGGGATATTAATGAGCAAATAGTAATTCTTAATAACAAATTAGATTATTAATGTCTTAAATGCAGAAAAAAAGTCTTCATCTGTTTTTAAAAAAAGTTAAAAGAAGTTTCCTTATTTGGAAAACTCTTTTTCTACTTATACTTTTCCTATGGCTGGATAATATATTTATTAAATTAATTTCATTAAACATAAATAAAAAAGAGGCTATTCAAAAAAGTAGAGCTAAATGGTTTACTAAAGAGTTAATTAAACTTGGTTCTGCATTTATAAAAATTGGTCAGTTATTATCAGCCCGGCCTGATCTTATTCCAAAAACATGGATTAGTGAACTCGCTATGTTGCAGGATGAAGTTCCTCAATTCTCATTTATAGAAGTTGAAAAAATAATAAAAAACGAATTAAAAGATAAATATTTACAAATACAATACATCGATCCGTCACCGATTGGTTCAGCTTCATTAGCTCAAGTCCATAAGGCAAATTTAAAAAATGGTAAAGTTGTTGTTTTTAAAGTTCAAAGGCCAAATTTAAAAAATTTATTCATTATTGATTTATCGATAATGCAACAAATTGCTTTTTTAATGCAAAAAAATAAAAATTGGAGCAGGGGTAGAAATTGGGTAGAGATAGCAAAAGAGTGTAGAAAAGTTTTATTAAAAGAATTAGACTTTAATTCGGAAGCTCAATATGCAGCAAGGTTTAGACAACAATTCTTAGATGACGAAAATATCGAAATACCTGAGGTGATTTGGGATTTGAGTACTGAAAAAGTGTTATGTCTCAGCTATTTAGAGGGTACAAAAATAAGTAATATTAAAGAGTTAAAAATCCAAAATATAAATCTCAAAAAAATTGCAGAGGTTGGAGCAATTAGTTATCTAAAACAACTTGTTAATTTTGGTTTCTTTCATGCAGATCCCCACCCAGGTAATCTAGCAGTTTCAAAATCAGGAAAATTAATTTTCTATGATTTTGGAATGATGGGCAATATTTCTAATAGTCTTCAAAAAAGAATTGGCTCAATGGTAAAGTCAGCAGCAATAAGAGATGCCTCCTCATTAGTAAAACAACTTCAAGACGCTGGTCTGATTTCAAAAGGAATCGACATTGGGCCAGTTCGGAGATTAGTAAGATTAATGCTTAAAGAAGCTTTGACTCCTCCTTTTAGTCCTAATATAATGGAAAAACTATCAGGAGATCTTTATGAACTTGTATACGAGACTCCTTTTCAACTTCCTGTAGATCTAATTTTTGTAATGAGAGCCTTATCAACCTTTGAGGGTGTCGGTAGAATATTAGATCCTGAATTTAATCTCGTATCAGTCACTAAACCCTATCTTATTTCGCTTATGTCCTCAAATAATCAAAGTCCGAATGATCTTATTAATCAACTTGGCAGACAAGTCGGAGAAATAGGCTCAAAAGCTGTTGGTATTCCAAAAAGGATAGATGATAGTCTAGAAAGATTGGAACAAGGGGACTTACAGCTTCAAATTAGGATGGGCGAATCTGATAGACAGTTCAAAAGAATGTTTACTGCACAAAAGTCCCTTGGGCACTCTATTTTAATTGGAAGTTTATCAATAACCTCAGCTTTATTAGTTAGCAATAGCAAGTCAAATATTGCTATTTTGCCATTAATATTCGCCTTACCAATAGGAATAGACTGGATAAATTGTCAATTAAGTATGAGAAAAGGCTCTAGATTAGAGAGATTGAAAAAATAAAAAACTATGCTTTTTTAGGACCTAAGCCCAAATCACCTGCAAATTGAGCTTCATTTCCAAGCTCCTCTTCTATTTTTAAAAGTCTATTATATTTTGCAACACGTTCACTCCTGCTTAGTGAACCTGTTTTAATCTGACCTGATCTTGTAGCTACTGATAAGTCAGCAATTGTAGTATCTTCAGTCTCACCGCTTCTATGACTAATTATACTTGTATATCCAGATCTTGATGCAAGATCTATTGCTTCAAGTGTTTCAGTTAAAGTGCCGATCTGGTTGACTTTTATTAAAATTGAATTAGCAGAGTTTTCATCAATACCTCTCTTAAGTCTTTTAGTATTTGTGACAAATAAATCATCACCAACTAATTGAACTTTATCTCCCAAAGTATTTGTCAAATTTGACCACCCTTCCCAGTCATCCTCAGCTAAACCATCTTCAATAGATACAATTGGATAATTTGAAACTAAATCAGATAGATATGAAACCATATCACTTGAACTTAAATTTTTACCTGCATAATTATACAAGTTATTACTAAAAAACTCTGTACTAGCAGCATCTAAAGCTAAGGAAACTTGATCCCCTGGTGTAAAACCAGCCTTATCAATTGCTTCAATTAACAAATCTCCAGCCTCTTCACTAGAGGACAAATCAGGAGCAAAGCCACCTTCATCTCCCACCGCAGTTGATAACCCTTTTTTTTCTAACAAAGCTTTTAATGTATGAAAAATTTCAGTTCCCATCATTAGAGACTCACTAAAACTTTTTGCACCATGTGGTACTAACATGAATTCTTGGAAATCTAACTTATTTGGAGCATGAGCACCACCATTTATAACATTCATCAAAGGCACAGGAAGTAATGATGACAATGGGTTACCAAGATATCTATATAAAGGAATATCTAGAGCATTAGCAGCCGCTCTAGCAGTTGCTAAGCTAACTGCAAGAATTGAATTTGCACCAAGATTAGATTTATTTATAGTCCCATCCAACTCAATCATAAGTTTGTCAACGGCTGTTTGATTTAAAGCGGAAAAACCACATAAAGCTGGAGAAATAGTATTTCTAATTTTTTCTACGGCATTTAATACACCCTTACCCATATACCTTTTCCCTCCATCTCTTAATTCATGTGCCTCATGAGCTCCCGTACTGGCTCCACTGGGGACTATTGCTATTCCACTCGCACCGCATTCTAGGAATACTTCTGCTTGGACAGTAGGATTACCTCTTGAATCGAGTACTTGACTAGCCTCAATTGTATCAATTAGGAGATCAATAGTTTCTTTCACGATTTGATTTAAACTATTTAAATCCTATAAATAGCTGATGTATTTGGCTAATTTCTGAAATAAATTAAAGTTAATAAACATAAATATAATTTTCGTATCCAATAAGAAATCTGTTTAAAAGTACTGAGCGAGAATAACTTTCTTAATTTTTTTTATAAAAATATTTAATTAATAAATTATTAACTAGATATTTTGTTTTGAAAACAAAATTTTTTTTCTTGATATTATAAAAATGATTCGAAAAAAATTTAAACCATTCAATCAAAGTAAAACTAATCTATATTTAAAATAGACCAATTTATATTAATGATGAGTTTTTGGGTTATTTATGAGAAAAACACTTACATCTAATCCTGAGCTGTTTAGTGATCTGTCCTGGGATCTTCTTTTATTAGGGGAGGAAACAGCTAAAAAATGGGGACATAATGAACTAAATATCGAACATATTATTCAAACTCTCTTTACTGCCAGTGAATTTGCTAATTTTATCAATAACTTATCTATTGATAGTGATGTAGTTTTAGATATAACTGAGGATTTCCTTGAAGATAATCCAAGAAACGATAATGATCTTCTTACTATTGGAGAAGATTTAGAAATATTATTAGATAACGCTAATCATATTAAAAATCAGTGGGGGACTAATTTAATAGAAATACCTCACATGTTAATTGCGATAGCTAATGATCAAAGGCTTGGAAGTTTTGTATTTGCGGAAGGTAATTTATCAATAGAAAAATTAGAAGCAGAATTAAAAATTTATCCGAATCTTAATCAAGAGATCAACGAAGAAATTATTCTTGAAAAAGATGAATTATCAGAGAACTTTGTTGATACAATCGCATTTTCTGATGATAAAAATAATTCTAAAATTGTTATCAGTCCAAAAAAAGATTTAAGAAGTGAAATTCTTCATGAGAACAATCAAGAGTCAGCATTATCACTTTATGGTAAAGACTTAACTGATTCTGCAAAAAAAGGGTTACTTGATCCTGTTATTGGGAGAGAAATTGAGATTAATAATTTAATGCGAGTATTATCTAGAAGAAATAAAAATAATCCTATATTAATAGGTGATCCAGGGGTCGGGAAAAAAGCTATCACGAAATTACTAGCTCAGCTTATAGCTTCACGACAAGTCCCAGATTCGCTAAAAGATGTAAAGATAATTTCACTTGATTTTGGTGCTCTAGTATCAGGTACAAAATTTAGAGGTCAATTAGAGGAAAGACTTAGATTAATTCTTGATGAATTAAAAGATCCAAAAGAGGGTGTTGTTTTATTTATTGACGAAATTCATACAATCCTAAATTCAGATCGATCCACCGCTGATATAAGTAGCATATTAAAACCTCTTTTATCAGATGGGAGCTTGAGGTGTATAGGCACTACGACTCCTGAAAGATTTAGAGAAATCATTGAAAAAGATCAAGGATTAAATAGCTGTTTTCAAAAAATTTATGTTGGCGAACCTTCCCTAGAACTAAGTTCAATTATTTTGAATAATATAAAACGTAAATATGAATTGCATCATGGAATTATTATCTCTCAAGAAGCAGTGGACTATGCAGCAAAACTATCTAGTAGATATATCAGTGATAAATATCTTCCTGACAAGGCAATCGATTTAATTGATGAAGCTGCGGCTCAATTAAAAATTGAATCAAGTCGCAAACCAAAAATTCTTATTGAAAAAGAAAAAGAGATAGAAGAAATTAAAATAGATATAGATGATCTATCAAACGAAGATTTAATAAAAAAAGAAGAATATCTTCATGAGATGAATATACAAATTGAAAATTTAAATCACCTAAATGAACAATGGTTATTAGAAAAAGAAAGGATAGAAGATCTATTGATTCTTTTGAAAGAGGAAGATCATCTAACAAAAATATTTAAAGATAATTTTAATGCTGAAAGTAATAGAAATAATCTCAATTTATCAAACAAAGAAATTAATGATATTCGGAGTAAAATCAACTTGATTCAAAATGATTTAAAAAAATCACAAACCAGAAATGGATCATTCATTAAATATGAAGTAAAACCTGAAGATATTGCAGATGTTATTTCCAAGATGACAGGCATCCCAGTTACAAAAGTTGTAGCAAATGAGAGAAAGAAATTAATTAATTTAGAAAAAGAAATTAGTCAAAAAGTAATAGGGCAAGATAAAGCCATTTCAATAATTTCTTCTGCAATTAGAAGAGCAAGAACTGGAATGAAAAACCCTAAGAAACCGATTGGTTCATTTTTATTTATGGGGCCAACAGGAGTAGGAAAAACTGAATTAGCAAAAACATTGGCAGCAACATTATTTGATGAGGATGAAGCTCTCCTGAGACTTGATATGAGCGAATATATGGAGAGAAACGCTGTTGCTAGACTTTTGGGTGCTCCTCCTGGATATGTTGGATATGAAGAGGGAGGACAACTTACAGAAGCTATTCGAAGAAAACCTTATTCGGTAATACTTTTAGATGAGATAGAAAAAGCTCATAGTGAAGTTTTCAATATACTTTTACAAGTTTTGGACGAAGGAAGATTAACTGATTCCAGAGGGAATATGATTGATTTCAAAAATACTGTAATTATTATGACAAGTAATTTAGCAGGGAAAGTGATTTTAGAGAACGCTAAAAAGCAAGAAAATTTGACTGTTGAAAGCGATTTAATAGATAAATCACTTGATGAAGAAATCAATAAATCTCTAACTTCAATTTTTAGACCGGAATTCCTTAATAGGATAGACGAAGTTATTAAGTTTAATACTTTATCAATTGAACAATTGCAGACAATAACACTCCTTCAAGTAGAAGATTTAAAAAAATTACTCTTAGAACAAAATATTAAAATAAAAATTGATAAGAAGGTTATTTCAAAAATCGCAATGGATTCTTATGAACCTGCTTATGGGGCCAGATCTATTGGAAGAGAACTAAGAAGACAGATTGAAAATCCACTTGCCACAAAATTATTACAAACCAACTTTAGAGGCAAAAGTATTATCAACATAAAAGTTGATCCTAAGGATAATAATGTGATTTTATTCTTGCCTAGTCGCTAAGTAAGCTAAATAAGTTAAAATAGAATATGAGCTATTGAGCTCGTGTTCTAACTTAAATTTTGTGACAACTCCAACAACCGATCAAGAGCCATTAAAGGATACTTCCTCAGATGTTGAACTTACTAAAAAAAAGAAAAACTTTTTAGTATCCACCTACGATGAACTTAAACTTGTTGTATGGCCTAATAAACAGCAACTTTTTAGTGAATCAGTTGCTGTGATCATTATGGTAACTTTTTCAGCAGCAGCAATAGCAGCTGTTAGTAGATTCTATGGTTGGGCTGCAGCACAAATTTTCCAATTAAATTAATTTAAAATTTAAATAATTTAAAATTGAATTCAAAATACTTAAAAGTCATCCGTAAACAACATGGATAATGATTCAACAGATTTAATTTCCTCAAAAGCTAATACTAGCGTTGCTAGATGGTATGCAATACAGGTTGCATCAAGTTGTGAGAATAAAGTAAAAGCTACACTTGAGCAAAGGTCAGTCACCTTAGGAGTTAATAATCGAATACTAGAAATTGAGATTCCTCAAACTCCTGGTATCAAGCTGAAAAAAGATGGTTCAAGGCAAACTACAGAAGAAAAAGTTTTCCCTGGTTACGTTTTGGTAAGAATGATATTGGATGAAGATACGATGATGGCTGTTAAGAGTACTCCTAATGTTATTAATTTTGTTGGTGCTGAAGATGGTAGGAACAGTAGTCGAGTAAGAGGCCACATTAAACCAAGGCCCCTGTCAAGGCAAGAAGTTAATAGAATTTTTAAACGTGCGTCAGAGAAAAAAGCCGTTGTAAAATTAGATATAGAAGAAAAAGATAGAATAATTGTTACGAGCGGTCCATTTAAAGATTTCCAAGGAGAAGTAATAGAAGTTTCAGGAGAAAGAAATAAATTAAAAGCATTACTTTCAATTTTTGGGCGCGAGACTCCTGTAGAATTAGAATTCTCCCAAATAAGTAAACAAAATTAATACAATTAATATTGTTTACTGCAAACACTTTTATTATTACCAATTCAAATTTAAAAACTAATGGCAAAAAAAGTTGTAACCGTCATTAAACTCGCTCTTCAAGCTGGGAAAGCCAATCCCGCTCCTCCTGTAGGACCGGCGCTAGGCCAACACGGTGTGAATATTATGGCTTTCTGTAAAGAATATAATGCCAGAACTCAAGATAAAGCTGGCTTTGTGATCCCAGTAGAGATTTCAGTATTTGAAGATAGAAGTTTTACTTTTATAACAAAAACTCCTCCTGCCTCAGTACTCATTACAAAGGCAGCTGGTATTGAGAAAGGAGCTGGAGAATCTTCAAAAGGTTCAGCGGGTAAAATAAGTAAATCTCAACTAGAGGAGATAGCCAAAACAAAGCTTCCTGATTTAAACTGTACTAGTATTGAATCTGCTATGAAAGTTATTGAGGGAACTGCTCGTAATATGGGCGTTT
>CAYSSQ010000033.1:0-11947 GCA_964433825.1 uncultured Prochlorococcus sp.
CAGCTTGCTTAATTAATAGATGATCTTTCTCATATTTACTAAATACATCAAAAAGAAGTCCTGAGCTAATATTTAGTTGACTAGATGTTTTTGATTTTATTGGACTATTATTTACTAAACCACTTATTTGAGCGATATTTTTAAATTTTCTTTTTGTTAATTCAGAAAAATTAATAGCATTTGCTAAGTCAGTCTCTAGATTATTTGTCTTAATTAAATCTGATAAATTATCTACTATTAATGAGAAATCGAAGTCTTGATAAGTAGTTAAACTAAATCCGAAATCATTCGCAGTAATGCTAAAGGTAGTTTTAGATCTTTTCGCAAATCTTAATGCCCAGAGAAAAGCAATGCCCTCATTTGCAAATTTTCCTTCTAAGGTAAAAACAAATAAACTCTTGTATTTTTTTGTTTTATAAATTTCTATGAGTAATTCTCTCTTATTTGGTATTTTAGAGATTTTTCTTTGACGATCTAATATTGGCTTTAAAGCTAATAATTCCTTATTTATAAATTTCTCAGAATCATTTAAATGTTCACAAATATCTATTTCTTGTCTGATACTAACGCTTAAAAGATCAGAAATTGGGATTTGGCCTCCAATCCAAGCAGGTACAAGAGAACTCTTTTTGTTTGACCTTTTTACATAGATATTCATTTCTCTAATTTTTATGAATTCAAGCATTTTCCCTGAAAAAAAGAATACATCTCCTATTTTTAATTTGGATGCGAAATTCTCTTCCAAATTACCTAATTGTTTTCCGTTTATATATTTAACATTTAAATAATTATCACTTGTTATTGTCCCAATGTTAAATTTATGAGTTTTAATTATTGTTTTATCTTTGACAAAATATTTGAATTCTTTTCCTTTAAAGAACTCTTTATGAATTTTTTTGAATTTCGGATAAGCCTTTAAGCATTTTCCTCCATATTCTAAAAAATCTAAACACCATTTCCAATCTTCATCCTTAAGATTTCTGAAACTCCAACAATTCCTAATATGTTCTCTTTCTTCAATTGGGTCAAATCCAGGACCACATGCAAGGCTAACGAGATGTTGTAGAAGAACATCAATAGATAATTCAGGAAGGTTAATGCTTTCAGTTACTTCATTCTTTAATATCCTTCTCATTGCACTAACCTCTAAAAGTTCGAGTGCATTAGTTGGCATAAATATTATTTTTGACTTTCCTCCTGGATTATGAGCACTTCTTCCTGCTCTTTGTATAAGTCTAGCCAAGTTCTTTGCGCTGCCAATTTGAACAATTTGATCAACTGGTTGAAAATCTACGCCTAAATCTAATGAACTAGTACATACAACCCATTTTATTGATCCGTTTTTTACTCCCTCTTCAACCGACTTCCTGTGAGTTTTATCAAGAGAACCATGGTGAATAGCAATACTATCTGAAATCTCAGGATTATAATACCTTAAACATTGGAACCATCTTTCAGATTGATTTCTTGTATTAGTAAATAAAAGAGTACTTTTATTCTTATCAATTATTTTTAACAATGATTGGTGGCTTCTTAGGCCTAAATGCCCACTCCATGGAAATGTTCCTATATTTTCAGGAATAACACTTTTAATTTGTATCTCTTTAGTCAAATTACTTTTGATGATTGTTGGCATCTTTGCATTTATACCAACAATTGCTCTCGCAGCATCCTTAGTATTCCCAATGGTGGCAGTCATTGCCCATATTTGGACTCTTTTATTTTTTCTAAGACAACTTAGAGCTAATTCGCATTGATTCCCTCTTTTGCTACAAAGTAATTCATGCCATTCGTCAATGATTATAGATATTAAATTATCAAATAATTCAGAAGACTCTTTTCTTGCTAAAAGTAAAGATAGAGACTCTGGTGTTGTTATTAATATATTAGGGGGATTCAATAATTGTTTCCTTTTCTCATATGGAGAAGTATCTCCATTCCTAATTGAGATTGTTAGTTCTTCATCAATAAAATTTGAAGCTTCAGAAATCGATTTTTTTAAATCTCTGCTAAGAGCTTTTAATGGTGTAATAAATAAAATATTTATACCTTTTTTCTGATTAAGGTCCTTTAACTTTTTTAATGGGCCCATTAATGCTGCATAAGTTTTACCGCAACCAGTTGGAACTTGAATAAGTCCATTCTCTCCCTTTGAGAATGATTCCCAAGCTTGTATTTGAAAAGGTAATGGACTCCATCCTTTCTCTTTAAAAAAAGAGAAAATTTTTTCTTCAGAGATCAATGTTTTTGTCTTTCTCATGAAACTTTATTAATTAATTCATATGCATCTTTAAGATGATTAGCGTCTTTTATTAACTTATCTTTTCTCCATTTTGTTATCCTAGGAAATCTAACAGCAATGCCAGCCTTGTGACGTTTAGATAATTGAATATTTTCAAATGATATTTCAAAAATCATTTCTGGATTAACAGACCTTACAGGTCCAAATCTTTCAATGGTATTATTTCTTATCCATTTGTCTAACTCTTTTATCTCTTTATTAGATAGTCCAGAATAAGCACTTGCAAATTTTACAAGTTTATCCTTATCCCAAAGTGCAAAACTATAGTCTGTGTAAAGACCAGCTCTTCTCCCACTCCCGCCTTTGGCATAAATTAAAACTGCATCAAGTTGCATAGGGTCAACTTTATATTTCCACCAGTACCCTTCTTTCCTTCCTGAAATATATTTAGATGTTCTTTTTTTTATTACTAACCCTTCAGTTCCGTAGCTTCTGGATATGTTTTTAATTTTCTCTACCTCATTCCAATCATTCAAATAATGTAAATCGGTTAATTTTAATATATTTGAAAATTTATCAATATTATTGTCTCTCCAGATAGAAAAATAATTTTCTAATATTTGCCTTCTTTTCTCTTGATTATTGCTTCGAAGATCTTCCCCGTTTAGCTCCAAAATATCATAAGAAATAAAAGATGCCTCTAATTCAGATTGAATTTTATGTGAAGGTTTCTTTCTTCCTAATCTTTTTTGTAAGGATGAAAAATCTTTAGGCATATTTCTTAAATTATCCCATATTAAGATCTCTCCATCTAAGACAAAATCATCTTCTATCTTGAAAATCATCTCTACTATCTCTGGAAATGAATTATTCACTAACTCTTCACCTCTCGACCAAATTGATACCTTATTAGATCTTTTTATTACTTGACTTCTAATACCATCCCATTTCCATTCATAATTAAATTCATTTACAGAATAGTTTTTAAGATTTTTGTTGAATGACTTTGCCAATTGAAAAGGATATGGTTTTAAATTTAATTCTTCTGGTTTACATGTTTTATTAATTAGAAATTCATAATTTTCTAAAGTTGGATTAAATTCTCCCATTAATCTATGAGAGATAATAGATTCATCAATACTTACAAATTTAGATATTGATTTTGTAATTAAGCCTTTAGACACTCCTATTCTAAAAGTGCCAGTAATAATTTTATTTAAAACTAAATAGTTTGATTGTGGAATATCCTTCCAAATATTTTTTAGAAATAATTTCTTTTCATCATCTTTTAAATCATATAATTCAGGTAGTATTTCTTTTATTAATTTTTCAATTGTAATTTCTTTGAATTTCTTATTTTTATTATTAAGTTGCTCCTTTAATAGTAAATAAATTACTTCAGCTGAATCTCCAACTTTTGAATAACAAATATCAACTAACCATAAAGGTAGATCAAAAAGTTCACTGAAAAATAGTCTTAGCTTTTTGCCGCTAATATATCTTTTATTACTTTTGCCTAAAAGTATAAAAATTGTCGATGCATTTTCAGAGGGACTATTTGAAGAGAAGTAATTCGATAAGATTTCAATCTTTTCGTTAATACTATTGTTAGAATCTAGATCCGTAAATAATTTCGAAAATTTATTTAAACTCATTAAATTATCTTTTGAGATGATATATCTAAATTGTCTTTATTTTTTAAATACTTTGCTAGATATTCTCCATCTCCATGATTTAAGTAAACTTTTTTTGCTTTTGATTCTCTAATTACCTTTATTAATCCCGCCCAATCAGCATGATCTGAGATTATAAAACCTTTGTCATATCCAGATCTTTTTTTTAAAGCTCTTATTGTCATCCAGCCGCTTGCAAAAGCTGTTTGAGGTTTTATTATCGCTTTAAGAAAATTTTTATTATTTAAAGCTGGTGGTAAAATTAAAAGACTTCCTTTTGTATCTTTAGGCATATTATTTTTATCAAAATCTATAGTATCTAGTAAATCAATCCCAAGTTTTTTATAACATTTATTTATCTTTGAAATACTCTTATGAGTATAAATATTTTTAATATTTCTATTTTTTATTTCATTTATTAATCTTTGCGCTTTTCCAAGGGAATAACAGAATAATAATGAGGTTTTATCTGATGCATCATTAACCCAATTTGAAATATCATTTGCTATTAGTTCTGTTTTTTCCCATTTAAAGATTGGTAAAGAGAATGTCGATTCACAGATTAAATAATCTGTATTAATTACTTCAAAGGAAGAACAAGTTGAATCAACTTGTTTTTTTAAATCACCAGTTACAAGCCAAGTGATTCCTCCTGCCTCAAATCTTATTTGTGATGCGCCAAGTATGTGTCCGGAGGGGTGAAATGAAATTGATACTCCATTTATTTTAAATCTCTCACCATATTCATAAGTTTTGATATTTATTTTATTACCTAATCTTTCCTTTAAGATTATAGATGTTTCATAAGAGCTTATATATTCATCGCATCCAAAACTTACATGGTCAAAATGGGCATGTGTAATTAGAGCTCTTTTTACGGGCCTAACAGGATCTACCCAAGTATCACAAATTGAGCAATATAAACCTTTATTTTCAAAGTTTAATAAATTTTCGTTTCTAATTTTCAATAATCAGTTCATAAAAATCTTTATTGGGTAATTTAATGAATTATGCCCAAGCCTGCTTGGTTAAAGATATTAAACTAATAGTAATTAGTGTAATAATTACAAACTTGTTACTCCACTTTTTCATGAAAAGACTTAAGTCAATCTTAATATCTTTTTTGGAAGGAAGATTAGATTCATTAAATTTTTTATTGTTAAATTTGTTCTTCTCTAAATCCTTTAATTTCTTAATTAATTTCAATTCGCATTCAGAAAGGGAAATTAAATTATCTAACATCTTATAGTTATCGAAGTTAATTAAATCTACAAACTTATTAATTTCACTCTTATTCTCATTTAAAAATTCGTTAACAATCTTTTCTAAAGGTTGACCACTCTTTATTTTTGTTAATACAACTTCTCTTGACCAACTTTTATCTAGAGAATCAGAAATTTCATACATATCATTTAATGAGTAATATTGCTTATGATAAATAGAATTTAGATATTTCTGTGGTTTTAAGTTCTTTATTTATAAATTAATTTAGTGTTTTTTAAGGTTTAACCAATTAATCTATTTGAGAAATAATTAATTTTTTCAGTTTTATTCTTAGATTTTTCCACTTTAATTTTTTTAGTTTGAATATCCTTTATATCATTACTTATGGTCACTACCTCTTCTGATACATTCTTGCCGGATTCAAAATAATTTAATATTTTACTTATTTCTTCTTCATTTAATTTCTTTGATGAACCCTTAGCATAAATACCAAGTGTTTTACAAGCTGAAATTACTCTATTACTATCAATACCAAGATCTTTAGCGATTTTATGTATAGGAGTATTAATAGACATTTAATAATTAATTTACTTCTATCATTATACTTAAATATTCTTTTTGATCTAGCTTTTTAAAATAATAAAAATAATTACTCCAGATCTTTTTGTTTTAATCTGTTAAATTCATCTTTCATTGTAGGATTATTAAAAGTTAGTTTCTTTATAGATAAGCTTTCTGATTTTTTATTGGCTCTATCTAAATGCAATTGAGTAGTGAGTAAATTCCTTTTTGTATCTTCAAGTTGTTTAATTGACTTATCAATCCCTTCTATAGCATCTTCAAATTTCTGCTTTGCATGCTTAACATTTGTGCTAAATGCATTTTTAAATTGTTCTAAATTATTTTCGAAATTTGATATATCTAATTTTTTGCTTTTTTCTAGAGAAAGCTCTTTTTTGTATATGAGAGAATTGATCGCAGCGTTCCTTAATAGCGTAATTATGGGTATAAAAAATTGAGGGCGTATTACGTACATCTTTGGGTATTTCCAAGAGATATCAACTATTCCTGAGTTATATAATTCACTATCTTGTTCTAATAGAGAAACTAAAACAGCATATTCGCAAGATTTCTCTCTTCTATCTTTATCTAACTTTTTGAAAAAATCCTCATTTTTATTTTTGTTTTCAGTTATGAAACTTTCATTTTTCATTTCAAACATAATTGAAATAATTTCGATATTGTCAGAATCAATTTCTCTAAAAATATAATCTCCTTTTGAGCCAGATCTTGAATCATTATCTTTTTCAAAATATGATTTAGGAAAAGCCGTAGCTCTAATCTTATTAAATTCATTTTCGCAATGTTTTTCTAATGTTTCCCCTTGCATTTTTGTACTCAATTTTAATTTCATATCTCTTTCCCTTTGAAGCGCAGCTTCTCTTTCTTTAATAATAATAGAGTACTTTTCCTCTATACTTTTTTCAGAGATGGCCTTCTCATGTTTCAACTTCTCAAAGGATATTTTAAGTTCGTTATTTTCTTTATCTAGTTTTCTTTTTATATCTAATATCTCCTTATCATGATGATATTTTTTGATTTCTGATTGCATTTTTATTTCTTTTTTTAAAACTTCTATTTGATTTTTAAGATTTATTAACTCTTTTTCTGAAATATTTTTTAGCTCTTTTAATGCATTATTTTTATCTATGTTTGCAAAATTTAATTCCGATTTTAAATTATTAATATTCTGCTCTAATTTTTTCTTTTGATTCTGCATTAAGAGTTCAAAATCTTTTTTTGTATTTTCAATTTCTTTATCTTTAATTAATTCAGCAAAGTTTTTATATTCGTTGATCTGTTTGTTGAATTCTTCATCTCTTATCTGAGAAAGTAAATCATCATAATCTGTTGGATCAATTTTAAATGTTTTACCGCAGGATGGACATCTTAGTTCTTTCATTTAGCCAAAGAATTAATTTTAAAATAAGAAAAGTTTTATAAAATATGTTTCTAATTTGATTAAGAATAATCAATTATTAATCCTTGTGCAAAAAAAATTACAGTAAATAATAAAAATAATTTATTTATGCTTTTTAAATAAGACCTGACTTCTTCAATAGATTAATTTTGTTTGCGAGCTCTATATCTGATGAGGAGATATTTTGCTCTAAGTTGTTATGGTGAGAAAATGTATAACCACTATCATCAACAAATTCGTCTTCAGCTATTTTAATATTCGTTGAATTTTTTATACTATCTCTTTTTTTAATTAATTGATTGCTATTGGCCGATTCCTTATTTGAGAATCCAAAATTTGCGATGCCTCTTGCATCTAAAGCTTCTTCTACTAGAATTCCGACAACCTTGGACCTACTTATAGATTCACTTTCTGAAATTTTATCTATTATTTCAAGGACTCTTTTCCTTGGTAGATAACCAATTCTTTTAACATTAACGTCCATGTTGTTTTCCTACTTGTCATTATTGTAACACTTTTGTCAATCTTATCAATTGATTCTTTCTTTTTGACGATTATGTATCTCTGTGAGATTAAAATAGGACTCTGTTATTCTTACATAAAGTATTATGTCCGAAAAAAAGTTTAATAATGCAGATAGTTTTGCAATGTCTTTTGATGATGAGTGGGAAAAATTTGAATGCAGCGATATAAATTTAAAAATACAAAAGACTATTGAGAAATTATCTGATCATCCATTTGTTATTAATAATCCTGAGATGGCGAAAAATGTAGCTAATTTTAGAATAAACTTACTAAAAAGACCTAAATGATTCTTGTTTAATCATTGGGCTCAGATTAGGAAACCTGGTTACATATTTATTTAAAAGGATTCTCTCTTTTAAAGAAACGCACTCTTCATTATTTAATTTTTTAATTATTCGAAAGAGTTTTTGTCTTGTAATTGATGTAAGGTATCTCAATTCATAAAATAACTCTTCACTAGAATAAACATAATTATTTAAAAAAGCTAACTATAAATGATTTTTGATGATGATTATTTCAAAAAGGTTATGGAGAGTTAAAAAAACCTTTACTCGCTAAAAAAATTATAATTCCTATTATTGGGCCAAGACCAAATATAAATAATACTAATTTCGCAGAGTTTTTTGTAGGTTGATTTTCTTTATTAGGAATATCTGAAGAAATTTTTTTTCTTTTTTTTGTTTTCTTTTTCATGAATTAGTATTTTAACTTGTCAATGTTTATCAAAAACCTTAAGACTATAAGGGCTTAAAAGAGAATGGTAGATATCTCTGTATTGTATAATAACTTATATATAAATGATATATATGAGCTCAACTAAAAGAGAGGAAGTCAGTTCTCACCTGAGGTATATAAGGTTAGAACTAAGGGATATGCATCAAATGTTATTAAAAGATGGATTGTTACCAGATCCAGGAGAGGCTAGAGAGGTACATGCTCAATTAGATGCTTTGCATCAATTATTATCAGATAAGAATAAGAAAATAAATAAAAATCAATTTGAAGGATTTTAATTAACTATCTAATAAGTTTTTGCAGTCTCTTCAATTACTCTTCTTCTATCATGTAGATCCTCTAGTGTATTATAAATCTGTTTTAATTGGATCATGATATTTTCTGTTTCGCTGATAGAGCTTAAGGAGTCCATTGCAGATAAAAGGTTTTCCTTCGCATCGATAAGATTACGACATTCTTTACTTCCAGCTTCGTAAGACATTATTTAAAAATTTCAATGTAATCAATATAGTCTGTTTATTTCAGTATTGCTTGTTACTTTTGATAGGAAAATAATTAATATTGATATATCAAATAATTAAATCCCTAAATCTAATTCTCTTTGTATTATATTTTGATTTTTATTATTACTATTAAATAATTTCTTTCTATTGCTAAATGCATTTTTTCTAGAACCATGTTTTAAATAAATCTTCTTTGATATTTCGAAGTATCCTTGTTTTTGCATTATTATTTTAATTTTGTCTTTTGCATCTTTAGTGGTTTTTTTAATATCAATTATTGGATTCAAGTAATTTGTGCTTTGAAGATGAATGTGTTTTTCCTGATCAATGATAAGCCAAGGTTCATGTATAAACATTTTTGGTAAATCTCTTAATTCTGGAATCCATTTCTTAATAAAATAGCCATTTGGATCATGATCTTTACCTTGTTTGATAGGGTTATAAATCCTATTTATATTGATAGAAGTAGTTCCAGATTGCATTTGACATTGATTCCAGTGAATCCCAGGTTCATAATCAACAAACTTTCTTGCTAATACCAGACCTGAATCTTGCCAAGGTATCCACAGGTTATAACTTGCGAAAGACATTAACATAGCGCGCATCCTGAAGTTTATCCAACCATTGTGATTAAGTGATCTCATACATGCGTCTACAAAAGGGAAACCTGTTTCGCCTTTACTCCATAAACTTAAAAATTCAATATTTTCATTTCTTATCCCTTCGTAATAAGGATGATATTCTTTAAATTCTAATTCAGGCTCACTTTCTAGTTTTTGAATAAAGTGACAGTGCCATGACAATCTATTCCTAAACATTTTAGAATTAGAATCTTTATTTTTATTTGCAATATTAAGTATTTCTCTTAAAGATATACATCCCCAACTGATATATGGAGATAATCTTGAACAGCTTTCAAAAGATTTGTCTGGATTTGAAATATCATTTTTATATGATGAAATCTTTTTTTCAAAAAAATAATCAAGTCTATTTAACCCATTCTTTCTTCCACCTTTTAATCTCCCTTCACATAAATCCTTCTCGAAATTAAATACTTTATCATTTGGAATCTCTCCAATATCAATTTGTAAGGGATTTATTTTTAAGGGTTTCTCAAATATCTTCCTCTCTAATTCTCTCTTACTAAGCATTGACCAATTATTTCTATTGATAGTTCCTCTGAAAACAGCAAATTGAAGAAATTGATGCCATTTTATATTTTGTTTTTTTAACCAATTTGAGATTTTTTGATCTCTTTTATAGGTAAAGTAATCTCCAGTCTCTTGATGACTATAAACAGCTTTTATAGTGAATTTACTATTAATTTCTTTAAAAATTTCCTCAGCATCTCCTACTCTAATTACTAATGGTTGGCCAATATCCTTTAATTCTTTTCTCAATTCTATAATGCTTTCTTTACAAAATTGCCATTGTCTATCTGAATAAGCCTTTTGTTCCCAAAGTTTTTTCTCAATAATATATAAGGGCAATATATCTCCATTTTTTTGAGCTTCAACTAAAGCCTCATTATCTTCCAGTCTTAAATCTTTTTTAAACCATAAAATATTTATTGTTTTCATCATTTTTATTTTAAAAATTAATTAATTTATAATTACTATTTTGAAGTAATCCTATACAAGGATATTAAACTAATTACGAAAATGAGTATTAAAACAAGCGTAAGAGGGGAAAAATTGAGCATAAAAATTTCTTATATGAATAAATAAATTATCATGTTAATTTTAGATTTAAAAATAACATAAAAAGCATTAAGTATTTATATTTAGTTCTTTTTTAGAAGAGATGTTACGAATTCTTCAACTTCATTTTTATTGATTTTTGATTTTACAGATTTGTTTTTCTTAAGCTTATTAAAAATTAAAGAAATCAATTTTTGAGTCTTACTATTCATAAGAATTATTTTTCTAGTAAATAGAAGATTTCATTACCTATTACATCTGGTTTAATAATTTTGCAGCCTTTATCTCTTTCCATATTACATTTTTTATTTGCAGGCACTGATTTCCAAGAGCATATTTTCTCCTCTGAATACTCCTTTTTAATTTTCCAACCTTTATCAATAAATTCTTTTAAATTACCATCTCCGCAAGATATTCTTACCTCTAGCGTTTCTTTATCATTTGATTTAGAACTATTCTCATTTTTGTCTTCACTAATGGGGAGCTTAAAATCTTTAATAAATTGACATGAGGACAATAAAGTTACTAAAAATAAAAATTTGAATACCTTAATAAATTTATTCATTTGTGTCTAAAACTCTATAAACATTATGATTTTTTTTATAAAGATGTCTACCCTATTTTGATTCAATAACCTTTAAAAGCGTATCCATTTTACTCATTAGTGTTTTTACTTCATCTGGTTCTGGCAAGACTAGTTCCTCAGTAACTGATAAATGCATTCTTTTCAGTTCTGCTCTTAAACCCTTTAAATGCATTTTTACATCTTCTTTTTTTTGTCCTGAATCGGCCATAGATCTTAATAAAACTTTTATTTCTATGAATCTCTTTACTAATTATATATTAATGAGGAAATATCTAAAAATTTCTATTTAATTTTTCTTAAGTTATCAAACTCTTCTCCACCATTGCAAAAGTTTACTGCCATCATTTTCAGTTCTGAATTTTTTAAATTTTGAGCAACATTGTTTTTAAAAATATAGTCTTTAAATGTTCTTTGACATTTGAGTTTTGTTCTGGAGTAATTGATGGCAGGCTGTATATAAGCGGTAGCAAAAATAAATAAAATTATTAAAAATATAAATTTTTTTTCATTCCTGTATATTTCTTTAACATCTTTTTTTGTTTTTAATATTTTTATTAACCATTTATCAGGCAATCCTATCTGGACAAATAATAATTCTACCCACCAAGGAAGTCTTTTCTCCTTTATTTGAACACTATTTGAAGGCGCTCGCTTCCTTTCATGATCATTATTTGATCTCTTTATTTCTTTTTCCTTTATGGAATCTTTTTTATCCATGCTTACAAGTGGTATATATGGAATATAGTAGGATTATTTTGATTTGAAAACTATATATTTA
>CAYSSQ010000034.1:0-11279 GCA_964433825.1 uncultured Prochlorococcus sp.
CGCCCGGGGAGTATTATTTGAATCTTCTTAAAGATTCACTAGGACCCAAATGGGTCCTTTTAAATTTTTAAAATTCATCTCTTTTAATTTATGAACATCACAATATATAATTCTTTGATATAAAACAAAGTAATTTCTTATCGTTTTAAAATATTTGTACTAGTTTTATCTAGATACCTTAATTAAATGGACCTAATCACACCTAAAATTGCGATAGCATTATTACTTATCAGTATTGGTCTAGTAAGTAAATTTGATATTAAATTTGAATTTACAAAAGATAAAGAATAAAAAAGATTCAAATCTTTCAAACTGATTTTTCAAACAGATAATCAAAAGATATTTGCAATCTTTTTAGATTGATAATTATTAAATATAGAAGGTTATTTAAACTATGTAAAACAATTTTTGCAAAATTTTTTTACTTTATCTTGGTTAGCTTGTATCTTCGGTTTATTAAACTTAATAAGCAATTTTGGTTTATATACTTAAGATACTCAAATATAGAATATTGATTTATTCCTTTTACTAATATCTCATCAATGATTTCAAAAAAAAGGAGCTTTAAAATATAATTTTTTATTTTTTTAATTAAAGCTCAATTCGGATATATATAACTTAATTCGTTGTTTCTAGCTTTTTTATATGTTGGAAATTTATATTATCTTTCTATATTTATTTTTGATATGTGAATATTTGATCTTATCATTTAAATAAACTTTAAAGTTATCTATAAGAAATTATTATTTTATTGATTGATACTTTCCCTCATCATCAAATCCTCCTCAAAAAAATTATGTGGAGAAAAAAAAGTTTTGGTAAATAAAAGGGTAAATTAATAAATTTTGCAATGAGAACTAGTAGGATTATCTATACATTCTTTTTCCCAGTAATTCTGTTTTGCTTCATTAGGTAATTTGTAATTAAAATCATGCATTTTCCACATATCTGAAGTTGCATTTCTGAGAGCGGTAAAGGGAGCATTGAGTTTCATAAAACCTCCTATATCTCTGGACTTATTATCTCACACTTCTTAAAAATTAACTTTCATTATTAAGATGTTTAATAAATATAATTTTTACAAATTAATTTTATAAAATTAAATGGACTTATTTATTACATCAATAGAGGGCAATTTAGTTCAGAATAATAAAGTTTTAAAAAATACAAAACTTTTTAAACCCACAACAAAATTTATTAATGGTGATTTAACAACGCCTGCATCAATTAAAAATATACAAGCAGTATGCGAATCAATTTTAGAAATATTTGTAAGACCGATGGGTTTAAATATTTTAGAAATTAATGATAGGAAAAAATTAGAAAACATTAAGATAGATATTGGTAATAAATATATAAATGGAGAATGCCCTCCTTCTAGAAGTAAAGATAATTTAACTAGAGGATGGAGTTATCTAGTTGCAGGAGTAATGCATAGATTTTTCTATAAAAATTTTGATTTGTATAAAGTCTTATGTCCTTTTGATAAAAGGATGAGAGATTATCACTGGTGGTTAGAGTCAAAATGTAGGAGTTATCTTATTGATCTCACTGAAGAACAATATCTAAAAGAAGGAATTATAAATATCAGAGATATGGGTCAAAAAACAAAAAATATCGGACATTCTTACGGGAATAAAACAAAATATATGGCATATATTATTGCAACGCAAAGTAAACCTGATGCAGTAAATATGAAAGATATAAAATCAATTTCTTATATTAAATAATTCTTATGAAGGAATTTAATCTTTTGTATTTACAAATTTTTAAATAAATAATACTTTTTAAAAAAGATTTTATTTAAAAGTTAATTTTTTTAATAGAGACTAGATTAAAGAATTTCTAATGGTTAGATTTCATTTTTCGCAATACATAAAGCATGGATCAGATTTGAACATTTTTCTATAATCATCATGTAATCTTTCAGTCGCAGATTTTTTTTTCGAGTTTATTGCTTTTCTAATGAAATCCATCTCATTAGATTTTCTATCGAGGATGGTAAATGGAGTTGTTAGTCTCATAAGACCTCCTTAATATCTAGCAGTATTTTTGCTTTATTTTAAATAAATTTCAAGAGTGTTTTTGCTCAAAATTAATATTTTTTCTTTACTGTATTTATTAAATTACTGATAAAATAATAAACTAAGTAATTGCACAATATATATTTAAACAATAATCTATTTGAACAATTTTTAATGATAAAAGTAAGTGAATGTTTATGTTCGAAAGCTTCTTTAAGAATTTTACTTAATTGATTGATATCTAATTATCACTATTAAAGAGATTTTATTCAAAATATTTTATTTCAAACTATTGATTGATTTGAAAAACTTACGCCTTTTTATTTTCTGATACTTTTAAATCATATTTGTCATTTTATATAATCTTGGTATTATTCGCTCTCACTCTCATCTTATAAAAATTCTCTTCGCATCTCATAATTTTCCCTTTATAATTTTCTGGAAAGATTGGCATATATTTATTTAATAGAATATCTGCTGGGAAGATCCCTTTTATTAGAAAAACTACAGTTTTCTCTTTTTCAATTAGAAAATGAGGTGGTAGATTTTTCATTAATTTTTTCCAAGTTTTATCTGATGCAATAATGGCTTTGTATTCATCACTGAAATGCTCCCTCATTATTGGTTTTATTGCTAGATTTGCTGGAAATCCAGAGACAATACGAAAATATACTTCTTTTTTTGTTTCTATGACGAAATGCGGAAATGGTATTGGATTTTTACCAAATTTTTTTTTGTAGAGATTAGTATATTTTGATTTTCTAGTCATGTTATATGTCAATTATTTATTTGCATTATTTATCGTTAAATCTTTTCAATGTTCATTTACTGTTTATAACCATACCATTATAGTTAGTTAATTTTAATTCTTTCATCTACTTGGAAATATTGTTAGCAACTTTAGATTCTTTATGTATTAAAAAAATCATTTCTCTAGTATTTTTTAATACAACACAAGATTGAATTTGATGAAGTTCCAAAATTTTTATCCAGATGTTTGACCTATATATTTTTTTTCTGATTTATAACGTAGATTTAAATATCAATTCCAATTTATTTGTTTATACCACTCGATAATTCTTTCATTACTGCCATACCAATTTTTACCAAAAATATTGCTATGTGAGGTCTCTGGGAGGATTATTTTTTGAGAGCCTCTTAGTAAAGAAGAAGATAAAGGTACTAATCCATCACCAGTTGAGGTCTTTTCTCCAGAAATAGATCTATAAGACTTTTCTGCAAATACTTTTGACAAAAAGGAAGATTCTGATGAACTAACAGTTAATTCACCTCCTATTGAAATGTAATTTACATTTTTAAAAAAATTACCAGGAAATTTTTCATCAACAAATTTTCTTAAAAAAGTAGCTCTTTTCGCTTGATGAGGACTCCCTAAGGTTATTAAATTTGAAGTCAATTTACATCCGCTATAGTTTCTTCCATTAAATAGATCTTTTGAAAGATAGAGCCTCAATATTACGCCTCCAGAACTATGACCAATCAAATCTATTTTTCTTGTTTTACATCCTTCAAGGGCATTTTTTGCGTAATAATCAACTTTATTAAGAATATTGCTCCACCCTTTAATTGAATTAGTATTTAACCATTCCATTCTTGATATATCTACGATATAGACTTTTCTTGAGAAATTTTTTTCCAGTGTTTTCTTAATTTGATAATAGGCTTCTGATGTTATTAAAAAGCCTCCTAGTAAAATTAATGGATTCTTAATCTTCTTTTTTATATTCTTTATAAAATATACTTAGATTATCTAAATTAGTAAAAAAATTGAAAAATTTCATAATTAAACTTTTATTAATTTAAAACTAAACCACCATCCACCACCAGATTTTGCCCAGTAACGGCTCTTGACCAAGGAGATGCGAAGAATAATACTGCATCCGCAAAATCCTTAGTTGTAGTTACTTTTTTTAGAGGAGTAATACTTGAAATATAGTCAAAAACATTTTCTGGTGTACTTTCGCTTGCGTCTGTAATTTTTAATAATCCACCTGAAATCATATTCACAGTAATATTAAATTTTCCTAATTCTATTGCAGATGTTCTTGTTAAAGATAATAGTCCTGCCTTTCCAGTAATGTATTCATGGTAAGGAACCACAGGATTTTGAAATAAGTTAGTCCCAATAGTAACTATTCTACCAAATTCTTTTTTCATCATATTTTTAGTAAAAACATTTAGTATATTTAAGAAACCCTTTTGACTTGTTTCAATTTGATTTTGCAAATCCAACCATTCTAATTCATTAATTTTTTTTCTTTGGTCTCCATTAAATTTGTAATCATTAATTGCATTATGAATAATCGTAGTAGGTATCATATCTGCATTACATAAATTTTTATTCATTTGAATGAGATCATCTTTATTTCTAATGTCTCCCTGAGCTATTATTGCATTAACTCCTAATGAATCAGCCAAACTTTTTGCTTGTTTATATGATCGCCTATAGTTAATTATAATTTTTGCTCCTTCATGATAAAAAGATTTAGCAATCTCTGAACCCAATCCACGCCCAGCACCAGTAATTAGAACAGTTTGATCTTTTATAGGTAAACTCATGAGAAAGATAATGATTCTGATGTTTATAAATTTATTTTATTAAGATTATTAGACTTATATTTATAATTTAATCTAAATATAAATTGTTAGATAAATAGTCTTAAGCGTATCCTAAAGATTATTTAATTATGTAATAAGAGAAATATTCAAATGTTTATATTGTACGCAAATTGGAAATTGTATTTTTAAAATTAAATAATATAAACTTCTGGTAGTATGACTAACAATATTATCGAATTAGGATTAGCTGATTGGATTAGCGATAGTGAACCAAATTATCCATCATTTGATGATTGTAAAAAATGGATTCAAATTAAAACAAATCATGGTAAATATTCCATAACAAAAAAGGATGAGGAAGATATAAAAATGTTATTGAAATATATCCCCATGAGCCAGATAATGAATAAAAATATTACTTCTCGTTATTTAGAAGAAATAATGGAGATGGGATAACCTTCTTATGGTGTTATTTATACTTTTTATAGTGTTTAAATGTTTTTTATTAAGAGAATATCCTTAATTATTTAATCTTCCATTTTAAGATAATTATTTACATCCTTAATCATCGATGAGCCATTTCTAAAAAACAATTTAATTTAGTCATGTGCCAGTTTAAATAGATAACTAACCACCAGTAGCCATTTATGAGAATTCGTTGTATATTTATCTTGTGTGTAGGAGTGGATTATCAATCAGTGGAAACAAGGATACACTTGATTGATTAATTCCAAAAAAGATCCCTTCGGGGGTCTTTTTTTTTATTCTTGCTAAATTCACTGTGAGTGCATTTTAAAATCTAGGCCAAATTGTTTTTTGAATTTCACATTAAACAGTATAAGTTTGTATGATTTTAGGTAATTAAATTTTCCTAAAGTGCCTATATCTTCTTTTTTCTATTCATTTTCAATCTTGATTCTCTTTTACATAATGGCTTGCTTATGGAGAGATCTAGTAAATAATATCTAATCACTAGAAATAATATTTTCTAAAAAAAGGGTAATAAATTACCACATGTCTTCTTTATCGCTATCAACTTTATTTGTTTCAATTAATTTTGATCTTTTCTCATGATCCTGAATGTTATCTTCTATGGGATCAGAAAATGCTTTAAACTTTTCTTGAATTTCTTTAATTAATTCTTCAAATTTATCATCATAAAAACTCTCTATTTCTTTCCAGGCTTCTGTTTCTTCTTCACTGCCAATGGTATCTTTAATTTGGTGACTTATATTCTCTAATACAAAGTTTTTAAGTTCTTTTTCAGTCATGCTATTTACTTTTTCCTTTACATAAGTATCTTTTAGGAAAGCAAGTTCTTTTTTAGATAAAATTGTATATTTTATGGATGTTTTTTTCATATTTTTAAGATTTATTTTTTTATAACATAATTAATAAAAATAATAAAATCTATCTCGAGTCCAAAATCTATTTTTTAAATTGATCTACTAAAAATTCTTATCATTAGAACTTAAGCAATTTTAAATGAAATATTCAAAAGATTTATTCAATAATTAATGATTTAGATTCTTATATATAAGATAATCAATATGTATTAAACTTTCACAAAAAATAATTTTTATAAATTAAAAATCAATTAATTACTTAAAAAGTATTATTTGGAACAAAAATCTTTTTAAAATATATTCGATTATTAAGTAATTATTAAAAAAAACAAAAGAATTTATAAAGGTCTTTTTACTTAAAATAGCAAATACTTCTTCTAATGCGTTGGTATCACTTGATTATTAGTTATTTTGTGTTTTAATTTCGATTTGGCAGCAATCTGCAATAAATAAATTTTATTGAGAGAATATTACATATTTAATTTTATAAGCTAGTTCATATGAAAATTTCTATTCTCCTAATAGAAGATGATCGCGATATGCGTGAATTAGTAGCTGGACATTTAGAACATTCAGGATTTGATGTACTTAAAGCAGAAGACGGAATTAAGGGGCAAGCCTTAGCTCTGCAATATTCACCAGATGTTGTTTTATTAGATTTAATGTTGCCTAACGTTGATGGGTTGACCCTTTGCCAAAGACTCAGAAGAGATGAGAGAACTAGTAATATTCCTATACTAATGATTACTGCATTAGGAGGTTTAAAGGATAAAGTAACTGGATTCAATTCAGGAGCTGATGATTATATTACGAAACCATTTGACTTAGAGGAACTACATGTTCGTATTAAAGCTCTATTAAGGAGAACTAACAGGGCTCAACTTAATTCTACTAATCAGCAGGAAATTTTAAATTATGGTCCTCTTACTTTAGTTCCTGAAAGATTTGAGGTTATTTGGTTTGAAACTCCAGTAAGATTAACACATTTGGAATTTGAGTTGCTCCATTGCCTATTACAGAGACATGGTCAAACAGTTTCTCCCTCTTTAATTTTAAAAGAAGTGTGGGGTTATGAACCTGATGATGATATCGAAACTATAAGGGTGCATGTTAGACATTTAAGAACAAAATTGGAGCCAGATCCTCGTAAACCAAAATTTATAAAAACAGTTTATGGGGCTGGCTATTGCTTAGAACTTCCAACTGGTTTTGAGGCTGACGATGCTAAAAAAGAATTCTTCAATTCAAGAGAATCAAATTTAATTAATACCTAATTTTTAATTAAGTTATAAATCATTTAAAGCAATTTTTAATAAACATACTTCCCAAGCGAGTCTTGGTTGCACGTTTCTATTTAATGTTGCTTTTAGGCTATCTATAGTCCTCATAATTTCAATATTTTTTGTTTCTTGCCACCACTTATATTGAATAAATTCAATAAGGAATTCTTGTTGTTTTAAATCGAGTTCATCTATAATTTCCTTCACAAGAATTAATATTTCAACAAAGTCACTTATTGGGTATAAAATTTTTTCTTTTATTTTGACTGGAATTTCCTGCCAGATTGATACGTTATCACATAATTTTGTGGGAGATCCATTCGCTAAGTAAAGTAGATCTTTTAAGTTTGTTAATTCCGCTTCGATATCACCAAAATTATTATTATTTTTGAGATGGCTTAGAAGTTCACTATTATTTAGCCGCTTAAATTTAATTTGTTGGCATCGCGATTTAATAGTTTCTAAAATATTGTTTATCTGGGAAGTTATCAATATAAAAAGGCCATTTTCAGGCTCTTCAAGAGTTTTTAAAAGACAATTTGATGCTGCTTCATTTAAGAGGTGAGCATCATCTATAATAATAAATTTCTTTTTTGATTGAATGGATTTTACTCCTAAAAATTTCCTTAGTTCTCTTATTTGATCAATCCTAATTAAAGCCTTATTTCTTTGAATTAAATTATTTTTTAGTTCAGATCGTTTAATCATTTTGCCTTTTATTAAATAAGTTGGCTCAATTAATCTGAAATCTGGAAAATTATTTGCTTTTATTTTTTTATACACATTAAAATCAAAATTATTTTTATTAATTAATTCTGTAATCAAATTGATTGCTGCCTCTTTTCTTCCAACCCCATTAGGTCCATAAAAAATATAAGCATTAGAGGTTACATTATTTTTTAATATCGATTCTAAGGTTAGATTTGATTTAACTATTTGAGAGGAATTTAATTGATGAGAATCAGTCATGAAGTTTTTAGAAATTTATTAATTAATGAATTTTTTATTTGATCAGTAACAGATTCTTTATCATTAGTAGCTGATATTATTTCCCATTTTTTTTCATTTGCAATTTTTTTAAATCCTATATTTACTTTTTTTAAAAAATTAATTCCTTCAGATTCTATCCTATCTGGGATTTTATCTTTTCTTCTAGAAATGCTTTCTTCTGGAGATATATCTAAAAGAAAAGTGATGTCTGGTTCAACTCCTTGGCAAACAATTAATTCTAATTGTTTAATGATTGTCATATCTAAATTTCTTCCATAGCCTTGATAAGCAAGTGTTGAGTCTGTAAACCTATCACAAATCACCCAATTATTTTGGTTTAATTCCGGAGAGATGATTTTTGAGATATGTTCAGCTCTATCAGCAGCATATAAAAGAAGTTCCGTTAAATCAGATGGCGAATTACTTTTATTGTTTGCTAAAAGGATTTCTCTTATTTTGTTCCCAAATTTTGTTCCTCCAGGTTCCCTAGTTTTTATTAATTTTGAATTTTTTTCCATTAAGCCACTTAATGGTAACCAATTATAAATGGCTTCTATTTGGGTCGTTTTGCCGCACCCATCTATACCCTCAATAACTATAAAATTTCCTTTCATTCACTCTAATGATAGTGCATTTAGTACAACAGTTATCGAGCTTATTGCCATCAATAATGCAGCAATAGAAGGAGACAAAAGGATTCCAAATTTGGGATATAGCACTCCTGCGGCTAAGGGAATTGCGATTAAATTATAACCAAATGCCCAAAAAAGATTCTGTCTGATTTTATTTAAAGCTCTTTTTGCAAGGATTAATCCATAATGTAAACCAATTAATTTGTCCCCCATTAGCACAACATCTGCATTTGCTTTTGCGATTTGAGTGCCTGAGCCTACAGCAATGCCAAGATCAGATGATGCTAATGCAGGGGCGTCATTTATACCATCACCAACCATAGCTACTTTATGATTATGTTTTAATATCTCAATATTTTCTAGCTTTTGGTGAGGCAGCATACCCCACTTAAGTTTATCAAATTCAAATTTCAAGTTTTTTCCTATTTCTAAAACAGTTTCTTTTCGATCCCCACTAAATATAAAAAGATTTAAATTATCATTTTTTAGCCGATTTATTGACTCTTGTGTATCTTCTCTCAATAAATCCCCAATTAAAATAAAACCTAATAGGATTTTATTAATACTTACTCCAATAATTGTATATTTTTTTATTTCTTCAGAAGCTAGATTATTTAATATTTCACTATTAATTCCAATTCCATTGTCTTTTAGCCACTGAATATTTCCAACTTTTACTTCACCATCAATACCGTCTAATTTACCTGATATACCTTTACCAGTTTCGTTTGATATTTCAATTATTTTAAGAAATTTTAATGATTTATTCTCTGCCTCTCTCACCAGAGCATTTGCTATTGGATGTCTGCTTTCTTTCTCAAGGCTTGCAGAAACTTGCAGAAGGTATTCATTATCAGAGGATCCTTTATAGTCAACTATGAATGGAGTTCCTTTCGTAAGAGTTCCAGTTTTATCAAAAATTACTGTATCAATTTTTGAGGCAATCTCTATTTTGTCACCTCCCTTAAATAAAATCCCTTTTTTTGCAGCTTTGCCTGAAGCTACTGTTATTACAGTTGGTGTGGCCAAACCTAGTGCGCATGGACATGCAATCACTAAAACTGCGATTGAAAGTTGAATAGCTAGATTCAAAGGATTGTCAGCATGAAGTCCTAATGAATTATGAAGTGAGTGGCTTCCACTAGTTAATAAGTCATTTTTATGATTTTCAAGAAGATTAGGCCATATTTTTAGTGATAATTTCCACCAAAAAAAGAAACTACTTATAGATATAAAAAGTACAAAATATGTGAACTTGCCAGCTAATTGATCAGCTAATCTTTGGATAGGTGGTTTTTGGGATTGTGTGGATTCAATTAGATTGACCAGTTTTGCCAACGAAGTTTCTGATCCAACTTTAATTACTTTTAATCTAAGAGTTGAATTTAAGTTAAGAGAGCCATTCAGTAAATTTTCTCCTTTAGATGATTGAATTGGTTTGGATTCTCCAGTGATGTGTGAGACATCTACAAGAGAGTTACCATCTAGGACAATACAATCTGCAGGTATTCTGTCTCCAGCTAATACTTGAATTTCGTTGCCTGGCAAAAGACTATGAACTCTTACTTCTTTTATTTGATCATTTTCATCAAATAGGAAAGCAGTTTCTGGCTGTAAATCTAATAATTCCCCTATCGAATTTCCTGTTTGATATTTTGCTCTATCCTCTAGAAATCTACCCAATATAATAAATCCCAGTAACATTACTGGTTCATTAAAAAAACAGGGAAAACCTATGGATGGAAAAATTAATGATAGAAGACTTGTACTATAAGCACTAGTTACTCCAAGAGCAACTAAGGTATCCATATTGGGCCTGTTTTTTAAAAAATAAGTAAATCCATTTATTATTATTGATCTCCCTGGAAAAAATAGTGCTGTAGTAGCTAAAGTCGCATGAAAGTATATATTCCCTAATATCGGTAAATTTATAAAACCACCCTCTGCTAAATGACCCAATACTGAAAATAATAGAAGTATGAATGCAAAATTTAATTTTTTCCATTCTTTAAACCATAAATTTTTCTTTGCCAATGCAGCTTTATTAATTTTTTCAGAGAAATCGTTACTATAAATTCTCGAAGGAAATCCATTTTTATCTAGATTATGAAGAATATCCTGAATATTGGATTCAGTGTTCTTAATATCAAAATATGCGCTTTCTGTAAGAAGATTTACGCTAACGTTTGATGTCCCCTCTGCATTCTTCAAGATTTGTTCGACAGTTTGAACACATCCTCCACATTTCATTCCGCTAATATTTAACTGTATGCTTTTCATATACTTAAATTTAGCTTTAAAATAAATTTAATATTTATTACTATATGATAATGAATATTTTAACTTTTAAATAAAGGTTGCACCCTTAAGTAACTTTTTTTATTTTTAATTTTATAAAGTGCCAAGTAATCAAAACAGAGACAATTT
>CAYSSQ010000035.1:0-11170 GCA_964433825.1 uncultured Prochlorococcus sp.
GATCTCTTGGTTCAAAAGAACCAAATCCTAGTATGGAGACTTTTTTACCCTCCACGACTGAATCAACAATAGTTTCAATAGCTGCATCAACAACTAAAGAAACGTCTGTTTTTGTGAGCTCAGTACGAGCAGCAACAAGGTTAACTAAATCAGCTTTGTTCATTGAATTGTTTGTTAAAGCAGAGATTTTAAGACTATTTAATTAAAAGAGCCTAATTATCTCGAACTTGCACATCATATGGAGCAAATAGAGATACGGCAACAGAAAATCCCGTCGGCGCATAGCTTTATACAATACTTATTGACATTTATACTCAATATATTGTTTACTTTCTCTAAATTAATTCGCGAAAGATTACCAAAGGAGCTTTTGAAAAATCGATCAAAACACTTGCTATTACTAAATATTTGCAGATTCAGAAACAATATTCAAAATTTCTAAAAGTTATTGATGTTACAAAAACCTATAAATTCGAAATTTTTTATTATTTTTTATTAACTTTGCAATATATTTCCTTCTCATCACATGTGATTCAAAATCTTAGGTCTTTTTCTAATTAGGAATTTACATTGAAAATCAATTGCAAAAATTCTTTAATTAATTAAAAACAAATCATTTCACCTGAAGAATGTATGCCTAAGTCTTAAAAAATATATTAAAAATTCTTTAAATAAGAAAATAGGAATTTTTTTATTTTGTGCTTATTATCAATGAATAAGAATAATTTTTATTCTATGATTTTTAAACATTATCCTATCCATAGTGTCACAAATTAATATCGGTAAGCCTTATCCATTAGGCAGTGAAATTACTTCTAAAGGGGTAAATTTTTCTTTAGTTGCACCAAATGCAAAGTTTATTGAGATATTATTATTTGATAATGAAAATGCCTTATCCCCAGCATCTGTTTATAAATTAGATAACAAATTTAAATCTGGTCCTTATTGGCATGCAGAAATTGAGGGTCTAAACGAGGGTTCGATATACGCTTATAGAGTCTATCAAAAAGCAGATTGTAACAATACTGATTATTCCTCAAAAATATTAATTGATCCATGTTCAAGAGGCATAACTGGGTGGGAAAAATATCGTAGAAAAGATGCCATGAGTAAATTTGACAATATGAATAGTTGCCTTAAAAGCGTAGTTTGTAGCAGAGATAAATTTAATTTTAAAGATTATCCAAGACCAAAAAGATCATGGGAAGAATCAATTATATACGAACTGCATATAAACTCATTTACTCAAGAACTAAATTTATCTAATGAAAAATCAAAAGAAAGTTGTTTTCAAAAATTAATAAAAAAAATTCCTTATCTCAAAGAATTGGGAATAACCGCTATTGAATTATTACCTATATTTTGTTTCGATCCAACAGATTCCCCCGAAGGACTTGAGAATTATTGGGGATATAGTCCTATCAACTGGTTTACTCCTCACTTTAAATATTTCTCCAAAGGTTCTTCAAAAGATATTAGAAGAGAATTAATAAACTTTGTTGAAGAGTGCCATAAGCATGATATTGAAGTAATTTTGGATGTAGTTTATAACCACACGTCAGAGGGAAATAATGAGGGTCCTGTATTATCTTGGAAAGGGATAGATGAAAACTTATACTATTTTATCGATGAAGGGAAAAACTACCAAGATGTAAGTGGATGTGGTAATAGTATTTCAGCTAATAAAGGTTTAGTTAGAAAATTAATACTTGAATCAATAAAGTGCTGGGCAAACGAATATGGTATTGATGGATTTAGATTTGACTTAGGAATTGCTCTAACAAGAGGTGAAGAATTAATTCCGCTTAAGAACCCTCCTATATTTGAAGATATTGAATCCGAGCCAGACCTTACAGATATTAAATTAATAAGCGAGCCTTGGGACTGCGGAGGTCTATACAAACTGGGCGATTTCCCATCAAAACTCACTTATACTTGGAATGGTCACTTTAGAGATGATGTAAGGCGATTCTGGAAAGGTGATGAAAATACCACATGGAACATAAAAGATAAAATAGAAGGTAGCCCAGAACTATACGAGAAGCATTCTGCAACCACAAAATCGATAAATTTTATTACTTCACATGATGGATTTACACTCAAAGATTTAGTAAGTTTCGATGTGAAGCATAATTTTGCCAATAGAGAACAAAATAAAGATGGAGAAAACAATAATAACTCATGGAATCATGGAATAGAAGGTCCTTCTTCAAATAGAGAGATCAATCAATTAAGAAAGCGACAACAGAAAAATCTTCTTTTTACTTTATTATTCTCAAGAGGCGTTCCAATGTTACTTATGGGAGATGAATTAGGAAGATCTCAAGGAGGGAATAACAATGTTTGGTGTCAAAATAATACACTCGGATTCATGAACTGGAACAAGGTTGATCAAGATCAAGAATTACTTTCCTTCACAAAATATTTAATAAAGTTAAGAAAAAAATATATAAAGTTTATTTATCCAACAAAGATTAATAACGAATTATCAGAATACCAATGGCATGGCACTAATACAGAAAAACCAGACTGGAGCAGTTGGTCTCATACTGTTGCATTCAGTCTTAATACAAAGGATAATATGCCTTTATTTTGGTTTGGTTTAAATGCTTATACAAAAGATATAAATTTTAATCTCCCAAAATCTAAAAGTAAATGGATCAAACTTATCGATACTGCTGAGAATGAATTAGGTCAATCAAAAGTAATTATTGATAAATGTGTTGATTTAAAAAATAGAAGTTCAGTACTAATGGTTGCTAAAGGATTATTAGAGCGAGATGATTTAATTTAATAAAGCGGGCGGCGGGAATCGAACCCGCATCATCAGCTTGGAAGGCTGAGGTTTTACCACTAAACTACGCCCGCAAAATGCAAACAGCAATGCTTCTGCAATAATACATTAACAAACTAAATTAAATAGTTAAAAAGATTGGAAAATTCACACTCAAATATAAATAAATCAAAAACAAGATTAATGCTTTCCTATGGACTTGGTGATGCTGGGACAGGATTAGCTGCTACTCAATTAGGTTTTTATCTTTTCCCATTTTTTATAGGTTATGCGGGCTTACCAGCCTTAGTAGCAGGATCAATATTAATGTTGATAAAAATATGGGATGCTATAAATGATCCATTCATCGGTTGGTTAAGTGATAAAACAAAAACAAGATGGGGACCAAGAATACCTTGGATGTTATCAGCTGCGATACCTCTAGGATTCTCTCTAGCAGCTATATGGTGGGTCCCAAGTGGAAACATAAGAGAAAAGACTACCTATTATGTCATTATCTCAATAATCCTAATGACCGCATACACCAGTGTTAATTTACCTTTTGCAGCTTTATCTACAGAACTTTCAAAGGATATCAGTGTTCGAACTAGATTAAATGCTGCGAGATTTACAGGCTCAATTTTAGCCGGCTTAAGCGGACTGATAATTGCAGCAAATATTTTGTCAAAGAATGAATTTGGATATTTTAGTATGGGCAAATTAAGTGGATTAATTGCAGCTTTGGCTACTTTAGTTTCCTGCTGGGGATTAGCTCCCTATGCCAAAAGGGCAAGAAGACCTTCCAAGAAAAATATATCTTTAAAATTACAACTTAAGAGAATATTCAATAATAAAAAGTTCATTAAAGTAATAACCCTGTATTTGCTTTTGTGGTGTGCCTTACAGTTAATGCAAACTGTCTCGTTGATATACGTAGAGCAAGTTTTGCGAATCCCTTCTCAATACGCAAAATGGATTCCAATACCTTTTCAATTAAGTGCATTAGCAGGTCTACAAATATGGAGTTTTTTCTCAAATAAATTTGGAAGAATTAAAGCTCTACATAGTGGTTCTATAATTTGGATTTTATCATGCTTATTAACATTAGTAATTCCAGTTTTTACTACCTCAGAAAATATGGATACTTCTTTTTTTTATCAAGGAAATAATTTATTTTTATTTATATTTTTGGTATTCGTTATTTGCTTAATTGGCATTGGAGCCTCAACTGCATACCTAATCCCTTGGTCTTTATTACCTGATGCTATTGATGAAGACCCCGAGAAATCTGCAGGGATTTATACAGCATGGATGGTATTAATACAAAAGATTGGGATAGGTTTAAGTGTTCAAGTCCTAGGAGTTCTTTTATCTTTATCTGGATACACAATAAATAATAAATGTATAGATCTAGATTGCATTAAACAGCCAGTTTTGACTCAAATTACAATCAGAATTTGTATAGGTTTAATTCCTTCACTTCTAGTAATATTGGGTTTATTGACAATAAATAAATGGGATAAAAAACAATTACAAACTAGAATAGTAAAATGATTTATCCTATTTTTTTAAAAAGACTTTCAAAAAGCCTTATCATTGGAGGTCAAGCAATAAATTATATATTTCAAGGGAAGATATCAAAAAATGATTTGATTGAGCAATTATTGGAATCTGGTCCTGGAAGTCTAGTTATAGTATTAATAACTGGAATAGCAGCAGGAACAGTATTTAATATTCAAGTCGCTTCCCAATTAACAAGTATGGGAGTTTCTACCGAAATAGGAGGTTTATTAGCTGTAGGTATGGCCCGAGAAATGGCTCCTTTACTTACTGCGACACTTATGACTGGGAAAGTAGCTACAGCATATGCAGCTCAATTAGGAACAATGAAGGTTACTGAACAAATTGATGCTATCACTATGTTAAAAACAGAACCTATCGAGTATTTAGTAGTACCAAGATTACTCTCATTGATAATAATGTCCCCTATTCAATGTTTAATGTTTTTAACAGTTTCCCTTTGGAGCGGACAAATATGGAGCACTATTTTTTATAAAGTCCCCCCCATTATCTTTTGGACTTCCGTTCGTTCAGGAAATATAAGTTTAACAAGTAGCGATTTAACATCTATGATGGTTAAATCAATTGTTTTTGGGTTGCAAATTGCAATTATTGCTTGTGGGTGGGGTCTTACTACCAAAGGCGGTCCAAAAGAAGTTGGTTCAAGTACGACTGGAGCTGTTGTAATGACTCTTGTAACTGTATCTTTAATGGACGTTTTGCTTACTCAATTATTATTTGGATAAATTTATGATTAAAAAATCTAAAAATGAAAATTCAGTCACTATTTCTCCATCATTTCAACTACCTATTATTCTTATATTTTTAAGCTTCATGCTTCTCTTCCTGAAAATTGGAATTTGGCCCACAATTTTTTCTGCATCATTTAGCTTTTTTTTATTACTTCAAGCATTTACTTTAAGAATAAAAATTACAGAAACAAATTTTATAGTTTTACAGCTAGGGAAGGAAATAAGAACATTTCCTTTTAAGAATTGGATATCATGGAAACTATTCTTACCAAAACTTCCTGGGATTTTTTACTTTCGTGAAGAAAACAGTCCTCATTTATTACCAATACTTTTCAATCCTAAACAACTACAAGAAGAATTAATTAAAAGGGTTGAATCATTAGAAATCAAAAAATCATGACTCTAAAATTCCCTAAACTAAAAAATAATTAAATGAAAAATTCTCAAGAAACCAACAGTGATTCTCCAAAAGTGGAGAATTATGAAATTGGAATCGATTCTAAAAAGAAAATAGATTTAGAGAAAAAAGAAATCTCTAGAGAAAAAAAAGGTTCAGGTACAACCGCAAAAAAAGAGATCAAAAAGGATTCATTAACTCAGCAAATATTGAATGATCTTATTTCAAAAAAATATAATTTAGAAGCAGAAATAAAAGACTTACAATCTAAGAAAGAATCTTTAGAAAAAGATATTAATTTAAACTTTTCAGGGAAATCAGAGGAAATCTCGAAACGAGTGAAAGGATTTCAAGATTACCTTACTGGCGCTCTGCAACATTTATCTCAATCAGTTGAAAAGCTTGAATTAGTATCACAACCGATTGTTGTAAAACCATCTCCTCTAGATGAAACTCAATTGAATCCTAAAGAAATAAAAGTTGAAACTATTACCGCACTAGCAGATACATTCAAACCTGACGAGGATATTATAAGGAAATGTTTTGCTACTTTTAGAGAACAACCTGACTTCTATGCTGAGCCTTGGAAGTTGAGAAGAAGTCTTGATAATGATGATATTGAAATCCTTAATGATTGGTTTTTTAATATGGGAGGCCGGGGAGCTCTTCAGAGTAGAGGTAGTAGGCAAAAAAATGCACTTGTTTCAGCAGCCTTAATCGCTACCCTTGGTGAATTATATGGGGATCAATTCCAAACTCTTATTTTGGCATCTGAGCCAGAAAGACTTGGAGAATGGAGAAGAATACTACAAGACTCCTTAGGCCTTACTAGAGAGGATTTTGGGCCAAATAGTGGCATCGTTCTTTTTGAAAGACCTGAAGGAGTGATAGAGAGAGCTGATAGGCTTGAAGAGAATGAAGAAGTTCCTTTAATTATTATCGATGCATCAGAGACCTCTGTAGAAATTCCAATTCTTCAATTTCCATTATGGCTAGCCTTTGCTGGCAATAATGAAGAAATTTATAATGATCTAGACTTTAATTAATGATTCTAAAAATATCAATTCTTTTTATAAGCTATTTGCTGGGCTCAATCCCGACAGGTTTCATATTTGGAAAATTTCTTAAAAATATTGATTTAAGAGAAATTGGTTCAGGATCAACTGGCGCTACAAATGTCTTAAGAAATGTAGGTAAATGGCCTGCCCTTTTTGTTTTTATTATTGATGTACTCAAAGGTTTTATATCTGTTGAGCTTGCTCATATTTTTCTTAAAGATAATTATTTCGAAGTAATGGCTGGATTAATTGCTATCTCTGGTCATATTTGGCCGATCTGGCTAAGAGGTAAAGGAGGTAAGGCGGTAGCAACGGGATTAGGAATGTTTTTAGCTTTATCGTTTAAGGTTGGATTCGCTGCATTAGGAATATTTCTATTAATACTCAGTAAATTCAAGATAGTTTCTTTAGCAAGCATTATTGCAGCCTTCTTTTTGCCCATTTTAATGTATATAAATGTTGGACTTATTAATCATCCCTTCACTATTATGAGCTTTATAGTATCTATACTTGTAATTTGGAAACATCGAACAAATATTAAACGTTTAATGAAAGGAGTTGAACCTAAAATAAATAAAAACTAATCAACTAATAGTTTTGCAAATTTCTTCAAATATTTTTTGAGGATTTTTTGAATTAGTTATTGATCTTCCAATAACTAATTGACTTGCTCCATTATTTAATGCCTCAATAGGTTTCATTACTCTATTTTGATCATGATTTTTATTATTAATTCTTATTCCAGGAGTGACTAACTTAAATTCTTTAAAAGATTGCCTTAATTTTTTTGCTTCCCAAGGAGAGCAAACACATCCATCTAAACCAGCATCACTACAAATGCCCGCAAGTTTGAATACATAATCTTCTATAGATTTATTAATACTTAAATCTGTCTGAAATTCAATTGAGGAGAAACTTGTAAGTACTGTTACCCCTATAATCTCTGGAGGTTTTATATTTAATTCTTTAGCCCCTTCAATTGATGCCTCTTTTGATAATTTTAATGCTCTAGAACCCGCGACTGAATGGAGAGATATCATATCAACTCCATATTTAGTTACTTCGTAACATGCAGATCTCATAGTATTAGGTATATCGTGGAATTTGAGGTCTAAGAAAATTTTCTTTCCCATATCCTTAAAAGTCTTAATTACCGCTGGTCCTTCCTTCGAAAATAACTCTAAACCAACTTTTACCCATATTAAATTTGGGCAAATCTTTAGAAGATTAATAGCTTCTGAAAGACTAAGACCATCAATTGCCAAAATAATTTTATCTTCAGGTTTTGGAATTTCCATTAATCTAATTTTCAAATCTTTTTGTAACTTTCTTTCCTATTTGTAAAATTTTGCCCAGCAACTCATCTTTAGTTGCAAAAACCATATCAGGATTAGTAATTTTTTGACTATCAATTTTGACCCCTCCTCCTTTAATTGATCTCTTAGATTCACTACTCGATTTATAGAGTTCAAGCGAGCTTAATAAATAAAATAATTTAATAGGGAAAGCACAATCTCTTAAAGAAATCTCAGGTATATCTCCTAAATTGTCTTTTTGGCCCAAAAATATCTTTTCAGCATTAGATTGAGCATCTAAAGCGGTTTTACGACCATGGATCAAAGAGGTTACTTCTAAAGCCATAAATCTTTGTAAATCCCTTGGATCTTTAAAATTTAAAGTTTCCAAATCAATATCTGTAAGCAATTCAATATATGAACTAATAACGCTATCCTTAACCTTTTCTAACTTTGAATACATTGATAGAGGTTCTTCGGTTAAACCTACAGTATTAAATTCTGACTTACTCATTTTTTTTACTCCATCAAGACCCACAAGAATTGGTAACAACATCCCATATTGTGGCTTCATGTTAAATTTCTTTTGTAAATCCCGACCAATAGCGATATTAAATTTCTGGTCTGTGCCACCTAGTTCTATATCAGATTCAATAGCAACTGAATCATAACCTTGTAATAAGGGGTATAAAAATTCATGAAGAGATATGGGAGTTTGTGCACTATATCTTTTATTAAAATCTTCTTTAGCAAGCATTTGGCCAACAGTTGAAGAGCTCATCAATTCTATTATTGAATTTAAGTTTAAATTTCTAAGCCATTCACTATTATGTCTTATTTCTAATCTACCTTCAGTTTCAAAATCCAAAATAGATTTATCAGCTGATTTACCTAAACCTAACTGCTGTAAATATGTTTTGGCATTCTTATTGACATCTTCTTCGGAGAGTTGTATCCGGGTTTTGTTTTTGCCTGTTGGATCTCCGATTTGAGCAGTAAAATCTCCAATTATTAAAATAGCTTTATGTCCGTTATCTTGAAAGGATCTTAATTTTTTAAATAAAATACTATGGCCTAAATGTATATCAGTACCAGTTGGATCAATACCTAGTTTTACCCTTAATTGTTTTCTATTTTTTTGAGCATCAACAATCATCTTTTCTAGAGATGATTCATCATTTTGAGAGGGAAAGACCTCAGATACGCCTCTAAATAACCAACTTTGTAATTTTGTATTTTGAACCATTAAAAAAATTTTTTATTTAGGGTTTAGGAACTTTTATCAAGTTCATTTTTCATACGAATTAATGTTTTATTCATTTGATCAAACATTTGATCAGGCGTTATTCCAAATTGACTAAGTTGTGTTTTTAGCTGCTCAACTGTCATTTTTGCTTGGAAATCCTCTGATAATTCAAATCTTTTCATAAACACTTTATAACGATCCATCAAAGATTCCATTTTTTTTATGAACATCTTTTTACCTTCCCTATCAAATTTTCCATAATCAGAACCTAATTTCATTAGTTCTTGGTAATCATTAAAAAGCTTCTTCGCTTCTTCCTGAACTATATCTGACTCAAAAAATCCCATAATTATATACCTCCCTCAAATATTTGAGAATCTTTATTATAGATGTCACGCTTGATTTGCATATTTTGAGTAAGTTTTTGAAATTGTACAACTCTTAATGATTTCACTTCTCTATGAAATGGGATTTGGAGTGAAGTTAAACATTATATCTTAATAAAATAAACTATTTTACCAATAATTGAAAGGTAGAAAATACTACCTAAAAATTTTAAGCCCAAAACTTTCTCTAAAGCAATCTCAACTAAAGTGAATTCATCTTTGGTAATTATTTTTTTATTCGCAGTAAAAAAGATTTAAAAATGAGATAATTTTAGATATTAAAAAATTTAAAATTTACTTTAAAATTTTCTAAGAATTAGATTGAAATAAATCATTTATTTTGCCTAGTAAATTATTGAAAACAAAATTTAAATAATAAAATTATTCCAATATAGTTTGATTTAATAAAATTAAGGTTTAAACAAAATTTGTTCAATAATTTCAAAAAGAGCTAATATTTTAAAAATGAAAAAAATTGAACTCATCAAAAATAGGTAATTGCTCATTAAAAAAAAAGCAGTTTGAATTATTTGGATCCTCTAGGGACTTCTCAACCGATTATAAAAAAGAAGAAAATCTTGAAATCGATTCAGAATCTTTACTTATATGGAGAAAAAATATCTTTAAACATCAACAATTTGTGCTCAATGATTTTAAAAAATTATCTTTACAGAGTTCCTTTATCGAAGATAAAAAAATTGTAGAACAAAAGTTAAATCCATTCTCACTTACTAGCTCTTCAATAAATTTTTGGCGTTCAAATAAACCAATCCATAATGGACCTGCGATATATTTCGTTATAGATACAATTAAAAAAGAGCAAATTATTCTTTATATTGGGGAAACATATTCTGCAGACAAAAGGTGGAAAGGAGAGCATGATTGTAAAAATTACATTAATAACTATAAAGAATCTCTATCAAAAAATAATATCGAAAGTCACATAGATATACGCTTCTCTCTAGATGTCCCCTCAGATACAAAATTTAGACGTAAATTAGAACAGAAGCTAATCTTGTTATGGCTGCCGCCTTTTAATAAAGAAACAAGAAGCAGATGGTCAACTACTTTCACCCATTATTAAAACATTAAATCAAATCTTAAAATGCAATTTTCTATTTTCGATAATCCACTTAATTCATGGAATGGTGCCTCATTAGTAATAGGGGTTTTTGAAGAAGATATTTTTGAATGTTTAGAAAAAATTGGTTTTATTATTAATACAAAACTAATTTCTGAAAAAATAATAAAGAAAAATTTTAAAGGAGAAAAAGGCCAGAACTTGTATTTTGATATTCTTGATGAAAAATTAAATTCATTCTCGCTAATTGGTTTAGGGAAAAGAAATACTATCAATAATGATTCTCTAAGGAACTATTTATCTGATTTTGGTAGAAAAATTTTAGATAAGGAAAATAAAATAAGCATCCTTCTCCCATGGCAAGATCTTGATAGAGATGCAATGAACGTAGCCTATGAAGCAATAAGATTATCAACTTTTAAGGATAATAGATTTAACAAGAAAAAAGATGAAAAAAGTAATCTCCAAGAGGTGGAATTTATTGTAGAGAATAAATTATCAACTATTTCATTTAAAGAAAGTGAAAGTTTATGCGAGGGCGTCGAGTTTGCGAGGAGATTAGTTGCAGCCCCTCCAAATAGTCTAACCCCTTTAGATATGTCAGTTAAGGCTAAAGAAATTG
>CAYSSQ010000036.1:0-10928 GCA_964433825.1 uncultured Prochlorococcus sp.
GATTTACTTCAATTAGAAGAACTAGCTACACAATATGAATCTGAGAAAGGCCATTTCCCATCAGTTAGAGAATGGGCTGAATTGATTGACATGCCACTTTCTAAATTTAGAAGGAGACTTCTTTTGGGTAGGAGAGCTAAAGAAAAAATGGTTCAATCTAATTTAAGATTAGTTGTATCTATTGCTAAGAAATATATGAATAGAGGACTTTCTTTTCAAGATTTAATCCAAGAAGGAAGCTTAGGTTTAATTAGAGCAGCAGAAAAATTTGATCATGAGAAAGGTTATAAATTTTCAACATATGCTACTTGGTGGATTCGTCAGGCAATCACAAGAGCCATTGCCGATCAAAGTAGAACTATTAGATTGCCTGTCCATTTATATGAGACTATCTCAAGAATTAAAAAAACCACTAAAGTACTAAGTCAGGAATTTGGTAGAAAACCAAGTGAAGAAGAAATAGCTGAGAGCATGGAAATGACTATTGAGAAATTAAGATTTATCGCAAAAAGCGCTCAACTACCAATATCACTAGAAACTCCCATTGGGAAAGAGGAGGATTCTAGACTAGGTGACTTTATTGAAGCAGATATAGAAAATCCAGAACAAGATGTATCTAAAACACTCCTAAGAGAAGACTTAGAGGGAGTTTTAGCCACCCTAAGCCCAAGGGAAAGAGATGTTTTAAGGTTACGCTATGGAATAGATGACGGAAGAATGAAGACATTAGAAGAAATTGGACAAATTTTTGATGTTACACGAGAGAGGATTAGGCAAATAGAAGCAAAGGCATTAAGAAAATTGAGACATCCTAATAGAAATGGTGTTTTAAAGGAATATATCAAATAGCTCAAAGATATATTTTTAATAGCTTTGTTAAATTGGTGAACTATATCACCTAAATATTGACAGTAATGTCTTAATCTAAATTAAAACTTTTTTAATGACGACTAAAAAACTAAGAATAGCGACAAGAAGAAGCAAATTAGCTATGGTTCAAACCATGTGGGTTAAAGAACAACTAGAAAAGAATATCCCTAATATTGAGATCAAAGTTGAAGCTATGGCTACACAGGGAGATAAGATACTTGATGTCGCATTAGCAAAGATTGGTGACAAAGGACTCTTTACAAAAGAACTTGAAGCTCAAATGCTTCTTGATAGAGCAGATATAGCTGTCCACTCCCTTAAAGACCTACCAACAAATCTACCTAAAGGTCTTACCTTAGGATGCATTACTGAGCGTGAAGATCCCTCAGATGCCCTAGTAGTTAATAAGAAAAATGAAAGATATAAATTAGACTCATTACCCCGAGGTTCTATTGTTGGAACAAGTTCATTAAGAAGACTTGCTCAACTTAAATTTAATTATCCTGATCTTGTTTTTAAAGATATTAGAGGAAATGTAATTACTCGTTTAGATAAACTAGATTCTGGTGAATTTGATTGTATTATCCTTGCTGCAGCAGGTCTTAAAAGACTTGGTTTTGAGTCAAGAATACATCAACTAATTCCTAAGGAAATATCTCTTCATGCTGTAGGACAAGGTGCTTTAGGAATTGAATGCAAACAAGATAATGAAGAAGTTCTTGAAGTTTTAGGCATTTTAAATGATGAAAATACGAGTAAAAGATGTTTAGCTGAGAGATCATTCCTAAGAGAATTAGAGGGAGGTTGTCAGGTCCCTATAGGAGTCAATAGCCAAGTAAAAGATAATCAAATACATTTGATAGGAATGGTTGCTTCTATTGATGGTAAAAAACTTATCAAAGACAAAAGTTCCGGAAGCAAAGATTCTCCAGAAGAAGTTGGCATAGATTTAGCGAATAAATTAAAAAGTCAAGGCGCAGATGCAATATTAAAGGAAATATTTGAAGAGTTCAGATAAGTTGACTTAAATGTCAATTAATTAATTAATTAATTGAGGTTCAATTATCTCTTTATATCTCAATTCACATTCATTTATAGTCTTTACTGCTTCTTGGACACCAAAGAATCCATTTACATTGCATGTACCAGGTTTTTTCAAATCTTTGTAATGTTCCCAGTAATAAGTTGTTTCTTTCAACCAATGTGCGCCTAAATCTTCAAATGTTTTTATATGATCAACTCTTTTATCATCGGAAAGAACTGCAATTATTTTGTCATCAACTTCACCTCCATCATCAAATTTCATTACGCCTATGATCCTCGCCTCAACTAATGAACCGGGAATAAGAGGCTCAGATACAGAAACGATTTCAATATCTAATGGATCACCATCTTCATCCCAAGTTCTCGGGATACAGCCATATGCAAACGGATATGACAAAGAAGAATAACCGACCCTATCTAATTTTAAATGGCCAGTTTCTGTAATTAATTCGTACTTATTGATTGTGTTCGAATTCAGCTCTATTATTGTATTAACAATTAATTGATCTTTATTAATAAAGGCATCCAATATGTGCAATAAATTTGGGGTAGTCCTACTTGGTGCTTGACTTAAATTTGCCATCTTTTAATTAAAAATTTTTTATATTTTACAACTTCGTATCATTTAAAATCTTTGAAAGTTATCATTCAAAATAATTTTTATTGAGTTTGTCTATTTTACTTTTTAAATAACTAATAAAGTAATCTGGCGACAATGTACTTCCGCTAACTTTCTCTACTAATTGCATAGCATTAATTGATCTTCCATAGCAGTGAACGTTTTCTTTAAGCCATTGAATTATTTTTTTATATTCTTTATTTTCAACTAATTCATCAATAGATCCAATATCAATCTCGAGAGAATTAGATATTTGCGCACTTATAATATGTCCTATCAAATAGGAAGGGAAATAACCAAAGGCTCCTTCACTCCAATGGACATCTTGTAAACAACCCTCACTATCATTTGAAGGTTTAATACCTAAAAGCTCTTCATATTTTTTATTCCACTCATAAGGGAGATCTTTCGGATTAAGATTTCCTTCAATTAATTCAATCTCTAACTCAGTTCTAATAATTATATGAAGCCCGTAACTTAATTCATCAGCCTCTACTCTGTTTAATCCAGTTTTAAAAATATTTATTGACTTCCAAAACTCTAGATAATTTTCTAGAGGACAACCTTTCTCAATAAAATTTTGAAAAAAACTTTTTGCAAATGATTTCGACTTTACAATTCTATTTTCCCAAAACAATGATTGACTTTCGTGCACTGCCATTGATGTTGCCTGACCAAGAGGCCACGAGAACCATTGATGACTTTGAGATGGTAATCCTTGTTCATAAATAGAATGACCCCATTCATGTGCTGTAGCCAAGAGGCTTGAGAATGGTTCACCTTTTACAATTCTTGTCGTAATTCTAAAATCACTTGGACCCAATGTAATAGAAAAGGGATGAGGAGATTCTGCAACAGCAACTAATTCTTTCTCTCTTCCAAACTCGTCTAATAGCATTGAACAAAGACTTTTCTGGGAGGAGGGGTCTAAATCCCACCTTTTTTTTGTAGAAATTTTTACGTTATCTAAAAGTGATGGTATTGATTCTCTTAGAGGATTAAAAATTTTTACTAAAAGATCTTTTGTAATCTCAGGTTCATAAGGTTGTGCGAGAGTTTCCCATGGCGAATATTCTTCCGATAATTGTCTAGCCTCCTCCTTACGCAAATCAATAAGTTCTTTAAAAAATGGAAGGAAAATTTTATAATCTGATTCGACTTTTGCTTGTTGCCAACTTTCATATCCCTTAGACTTTGCTCTTGCTAATTTCTCAACCAATTTTGGATCTAATTTTCTCTGCCTATCAAGTTCCTGTTTAAGAAGTTTAATATTTAACTCTTTGGAAATTTTTTCATTCTCACTAGAGTTATTAAAATTATCCAATTCATTTGAGGCAGAATTTATAAGATCCGCAAATTCTTTTGATGAATTTCTTATATGTAAATTTTTTGCTAGATATGTTAGCTGTTCAGCTCGCCAAGATGATCCTTGCTTTGGCATTAATGTATTTTGGTCCCAGTAAAGGGTGCTTTGTATAGAGCCTAAAATTTGCGTTTCTTTTAAATAGGATCCAAGCCTATTCCATTCAACATCCTTCAAAATAATCTCCTTAAGATTTGTCTATATTAGGACAAATATTTTATGGTAAGCAATACATTTAAAAACTATATTTAAAGAAAGATTTTTGAATAATTTTAATCTATCATTTATGGAACAAATTTTTTCATCTTTAAAAATAGATACAAAAGGAGAGGGTTTTACAGATATCACGAATAATCTTAATCAATTTCTTAAAGAAAATAACTTATCCTCAGGTATTTTAATTCTCAGTTCTTTGCATACTAGTTGTAGTTTAATTATAAATGAAAACGCAGATCCAAATGTTTTAGTTGATTTGCAAAATTATATTAAAGCAATCGTACCAAATAACTCTTATCAGGATTTAACAATTAATAAAAAAGAAATTTTTTATGAGCATTTTCAGGAAGGAGCAGATGATATGCCTGCACATATTAAAACTGTATTAACAAATACTTCTCTCTCTTTAAGTTTTCAAAATCAAAAACTATCACTTGGAATCTGGCAAGCTATTTATCTTTGGGAACATAGATTTAATAATAAAAAGAGAATTTTGAATATTCATATTATTGGTGAAAAAATTTAGAATATTTATAATTTAAAAGTATCCTTTATAAGAATAATGAAACCTTATTTACTACAAAAAGAGGAGATTAAAGAGCTTGGAGCTAAAATCCCAAAATGGTTAATTAACACTACATTTATTCAGAGAGATTTTATTTTTATAAATTTCATTGAAGCCTTCTCTTTTATGACCAAAGTTGCCTTAATTTGCGAAAAACATAATCATCATCCAGATTGGGAAAATGTATATTCTAAAGTTTCAATTAAACTCACAACCCATGATCTCGGAGGTATATCTAACTTAGATCAATTAATTGCTACTGAAATAAATAATTTGTTTGAATCTTAAATAAAAAATATTAATTAATTTATTAACATTACTCACACAATAAAATGGAAAAAAAACTTTTACCAGTAACAATAATAAGTGGTTTTTTAGGTTCAGGTAAAACCACTCTTTTGAATCATATCTTAAAAAACCAGATTGGTCTTAAGACAGCTGTTTTAGTTAATGAATTTGGTGAAATTGGTATTGATAATGATCTAATTATCGAGACAGGAGAGGATATGATTGAGTTAACAAATGGATGTATTTGTTGCACAATTAATGGTGAATTAAGAAATACAGTAGCAAAAGTTTTAGAAAAATCTAAAAATCTAGATTATTTGATAGTTGAGACAACTGGACTTGCAGATCCACTTCCAGTAGCAATGACATTTGCTGGTAGTGATCTAAGAGAAAAAGTTAGATTAGATTCAATAATTACCCTAATTGATGCTGAAAATTTTAATTTTGAGATTAAACCATCTGAGGTGGCTTATTCACAAATCTTGTATGGAGATATTCTTCTCATCAACAAGTGTGATTTAGTAAATGATAACCAGATCAAAAAAATTGAAGAAAGAATATTAGATATTAAAAAAGAACCTAGAATTTTAAAATCTAAAAATAGTAAAGTCAGTTTAGAAACAATAATAAGTGTTGGTTTCTTTGAGACAGATAAATTTAAATACTTAAAGGGTCAAGAAGATAAATCACTTATAAATAATTCAAAACAAAAAACATCTCATAATTCAAATCACTCTCATGATCATTCACATGATCACTTACATGAGCATTCACATGAGCATTCACATGAGCATTCACATGAGCATTCAAGTGATCCAGCTCAAAATACTATTGAGGGTTTCACATCGTTATCCTTTCAATGTAAAGAACCTTTCTCATTAAGGAAATTTCAGAACTTTCTAGATAATGAATTATCAAATAATGTCTTTAGAGCAAAAGGAATTTTATGGTTCTTGGAAAGCGAACGAAAACATATATTTCACTTATCAGGTAAAAGATTCTCATTAGATGATGATGACTGGAAAAATGAAAAATCAAATAAAATTGTTTTAATTGGAAAAAATTTAAATCATGAAAAAATAAAGCAGCAATTATCATCTTGCAGGATTGTTGATCAAGGAGCAGAATAAGAAAAATATTTAAATTATTGAATAAAACCTTAACTAAATTACAGATGAAATTTAATAAGTTTAAATTATTAGATTTTGCAGCTATTATTGTCACCTTAGTCGTTCTTCTCCCTATTTTCAATTTCTTCAAAGAGGGATTTGTCTTAATTTATAAAGGGGAATTTAATCTTGGATTAACAGGAAAAAATGAGATTTGGGGATCTATTCAAGTTTTAATCTTAACTAGCTTAATTGGCGGGACTCTCGGGATAATAAATGGCTGGTTACTTTCAAACTGCGAATTTAAATTTAGAAAAATTCTTAGAATTTGCCAACTCATTCCTTTAGCAGCTCCTGCTTATTTAATTACTGCAATTCTGCAAGATTTAGCGAGTATTCTAGGATTTCAATTAACAGGCATTGTATGGGGCACAATTATTTTATCTATATCTACATATCCATATGTTTTTATTTTAACGAATGAAAGTTTTAATAAATTCGGTATTAATCAAATTAATGCGAGTAGAAGTCTAGGAGTTGGTCCTTGGAAAAGTTTTTTTAAAGTAGCTTTACCAATGGCATTGCCAGCTTTAGCCACTGGTGTAAGCCTATCTTGTATGGAGGTAATGAATGAATTAGGTACTTTTGAACTATTGAATATCCCGAGCATTTCTACAGGCATTACAGAAAATTGGAATGTAGATGGCAATCCAAGTGGAGCAATAGGACTTTCGTTATTAGCTTTGATAATTGTTTTTTCTCTAATAATCCTTGAGAAATTTTCTAGAAAAAGAACAAAACGTTGGAGCGAAAATCCCTCAACCAGTAATTCTCAAGGATGGGAATTAAGAAATTTAAGGTCTATCTTAGCAATAATAATTTCTGCCTTTCCAGCTTTATTCTCTCTTGGAATTCCGGTAATTTGGGTTTTATTTAATATCGATCAATTACAAAGAGGTTTCACATCTGAGTTGTTCATTTTAACTTTAAGAACAATTATGCTCGGGCTTATTGCTGCATTAATTACGATATTATTTTCTATAATTTTATCTTTTGCAAGTAGATGGAATAAAAGCTTCTTCATGAGATCTATTACTTTTGCTTCTGGTATTGGCTACGCCATTCCTGGTACTGTATTGGCCATATCGCTACTAACTCTGGTTAACTCAAAATTTGTTCTACTGCCGATTATATTATTGCTATGGGGATATATAGACCGCTTTTTAACAATCTCAAAGGGATCTTTGGACTCAGGTTTAGAAAGAATTTCTCCAACAATTGATGAGGCGGCAGCTGGACTAGGTGCTAATTGGACAAAAGTAATTAACGAAATTCATATACCTATTTTAAAAGGGCCTTTATTTGTAGGAACCCTCTTAGTCTTTGTAGATACCATCAAAGAACTCCCTATTACCTTTTTACTGAGACCTTTTGATTTCGATACTTTATCTGTAAGAATTTACCAATATGCAGGGGATGAGAGAATGGCTGAAGCAATCTTGCCAGCAATTCTGATTACAATATTAGGTTTAATTGCATCAAGTACTTTAATTCCAACTTTAGAACACAATAATGATTAACTCTTTTTTAAAATTATCTTTAATAAAAAAGGGCTGCTTAAAATTAGATCTGCGATTGTTGCTATCACTCTGAAATAAATTAATGTTTCTATTATAGAACTTTGATTAAAATCATTAGGGATAAGGAAAATATAACTTGCTTCAAAGACTCCTAAGCCGCCCGGAGCTGCTGGTACAATCAAACCAATTGTCCAAGATAAACAAAAGACTATAAATAAAACAAAATTATTTTGAATATTATTATTAAATATGCTGAAACAAATCATAAATCCAATAAATTTTGTAAGAATAAATAGCATTTCTAAGATTAAAGATTTTATTGGGAAAAAAGATTTTAATTTAAAATTTGAGTAAACTTCTGATTTGGAATTTGGAATATTAAATAATTCAATCGATCTCTTCTTAAGTTTTTCTAATTTAAATAAAATAGGGTAAATGAGTTTCTTATTTAAAAATATTGAAGGTATTAAAAAAAATAAAAAGAAAGGAGAAGAGAATTTAAAAGCACCTAATGATACAAACATTAGTGAACAGGAAAGCATAATATATGGTTCTAAAATAAGTGCATAAAATGATAAATATTCATTAGCTCTAATTTTTAAATAATTAAATCTTTCAACAAAATGCCATATTCCTCCAGGTACATATTTAAGACTATTAGTTAAGATATAATGAGAAATTAATTTAGATGTATTACCTCTAAATCCCAGCCAAGATAAAATACTTACCCAAGCATAGGCATTAAAAAATATACTTAAAAAACAAAATGCAAAAGAAAATATTATATGAAATTTAAAAAAATCTAAATCAATTTCTAATGAAATATTATTTAGATTATTTTTTAAGCAATAAATTAAATAAATGATACTAACAAAGAAAAATATATTCTTTAAAGCAATAAAATTTATATTTTTCAGAAAATGTTTTTTATTTATTATTTTTATATTATTTTTCATTCCCATCTTTCAGTTGGGATAAATTCTTCCATAGATTTTTTAATAATTTGTTTAATTTCATATGCTGATTTTTTTAGTTTCTTTTGAAGCAGAAATATTTCATCATTCTCAGGCTTAAGTTTCATGAATCCATCAGGTTGCATGACCTGCTTAAATTTTAATTTTCCAAATTTTGTCATACAGTGTCCACGCCTTCTTAATAAAGTCCACCTACCTTGCCTTACCTCCCTAATTCCTATTGTATTTGTATGAGTAAACCATAAATTCCTAAAGTAATCTTCCTTTTCGATTGATAAAATTACTTTGACAAAGTGTCCAATACGTCCCTTTTTCATATTTATTGCATTATGAGAGACATCAAGTGCACCTTCTTCTCTAAGGATCTGAATAAAAGAAGAAATTTCCTCTGATGATTGATCATCAATCCAAGCCTCTTGAATAGAGATTTCGGAAAACTTGGGGCTAACTAAATTATTTTTTTTATAAGTTTTTTTTTGATATTCTGAACTTATTTGCATTACTCTTGTTAAGTTTGGGAAAGAAAGTTTTTTACTTCCAATTCCTACACCATAAGATTTTATTTGATACACAAAAGGAGATTCAAAAGAATCAACTAAGTGCAATAAAAGAGCAATACCTGTAGGTGTAGATAGTTCTCCATCTGATTGATTTGAATTAGAACATATTTTCAAATTATTTCTTGTTGCCAACTCGATCGCAGCTGGAGAGGGTATTGAAATTATTCCATGTTCTGTTTTAGCAAAACCTTTTCCTAGGGTAGGAACATTACCATAAATAATTTTTGGCTTTAAATAATAAAATCCTGTACAGACTCCGATAATATCTACCAAAGAATCAATAGATCCAATCTCATGAAAATGGACTTCATTACAATCTATTCCATGAACCTTTGACTCTGCCTCAGCCAATGACTGAAAAACACTAATAATTTTTTTCTCGAGATCAATTTCAAGGTTGCCTTTTATAATTAATTCTCGAATACTTCTCCAATCTCTACATACAGAATTATCAACTACATCAATTTGCGCTTTTATTCCTCTTATTGAAGAACTTTTTTTCTCATAAAAAGAAAGTTTATAAAATCTTTCAAGGCCTAAAGAAACTAATGTTTTTTCAATAATATCTTGAGGGACACCAAAATCATATAATGAGCCTAATAACATATCTCCAGATATTCCCGGAGCGCACTCTATAAAATATTCTTCCATAAATTACAAATTACTTAAAAGGATATTTCATTAAATTAAAAGCTTTTATTATTCAAGTGATTTCCTCTCAACGACTTCGTAGCTTAACAAATTTAAAGAATTACCTTTCCTAATTGTATCTAAACTTACAAAAGAATTAAGATACTCCATTGGGATTTCTCCCTTCAACGAAATTTTAAAAGAATTATTACTTGTCTTATTATTCTTAGTAGAAGAAAAAATTTTGATAATTAACTCTTTTTCTGAAGAATTGACGTAAATTAATTTGCCACGGATAGAAAAAAAATTATTTTGCAAGTTCATAACATTAAGCAAAGCTTCATTATCTTTTGGCTCATTTGATTCGTCGTTATTCAAATTTTTAGGATCCCAAATCCCATTAATCTGAAGATGTAATTTAGAAGTGTTTTTATTTCTAGGATAAACTATCCAATAATGATTTTCTTTTAAGTCAATATATTTTTTTAATAATGGAATTGTTTTACCTAAGACTACAGCATCTAAAACAGTCCCATCTTTATCAACTATTAAGCCTTTATTTATATGAACATCATTTAAAGGTTTGTATAGACCGCAAATTATTCCAATTGCTCTAAATTGCAATTTATTTGAAACTTCTTGTATAGGATTCACAGTCATGAATTTTTTAAAGTATCTTTTAACATTTGATTAAATCTTTAAAAGTTATTTATAAACTTTCTTTATTATTGATCATATCAAATGATTTAATAGCCTCATCTAGAGCATCTGATGGTTTAGTAGCATCATTCATACTATTTGCTCTTCTTATCATTTCGACAAGTTCAAAAGGGTTAGAAGGTAAACTCGACTCATCTTTCCGTTCATATACATTATTATGATTAATCTCTAATTCTTTGTAGAGAGAATTTTCTTCAGAATTAATAGCTGCATTCATACAATCAAACATTAATGTAGCTAATACGGAAATTTGAAATAATTTATTGTTTAAAATAAATTTTTTTGTATTATTTTTCAAAACTTTTTAAAAAAACAAAAATCTGCTAGTTTAATTTTACATAACTAGTCAACAATTGTTAATAGCATCCTGGAATGTAAATTCAATCAGAA
>CAYSSQ010000037.1:0-10807 GCA_964433825.1 uncultured Prochlorococcus sp.
AATATTTTAAAAAATCCCAGATCTCAAATCCTTCGGTTCTATCTGGCCATTAACGGATACATCTTGTTGAAGTACCTAAATTTTAGAGAGTTGGTTACTAATATTGCCAAATAGAAAAAAACTTTGCAAGAAGTATATTTGTATTATTGAATGAATCAAAATTTAAATAAAAAAAGTTTATATCTTATTAATCACAACAATTATCTTTCATTAATGAAGCAGTCCAGGAGGTTTCATTCATTGTTGAAAGATCAACTCTATGAGTTGCCATCCAGTCACCATTAGCTTCAACAAACTTCTGCACATTGCCTTCAGGAGCCTGATGAATGACAATAACTTTTTGAGGATCTTCCTTGCTTACCCCTCTATAAAGTGGCTTAATATCAAATTCCGCATGTCTTTTATTAGCTTCTTCGCTATCAAATATTGCAACCCACTCATCGAAAGTACTTTCAATTGTAAAAGTGAAAACTGATGTAACAGAACAAGACATAAAAATAATAAATTTGACCTTATATTAATGGAGTTTCAATCAATGAAATATATTTATTGTTGTAATTTAAGTATAAAATGAGTTTCAAAAAGCATATAAATAAATAAACAATGAATAAGAAATATTATATTTGGGGGCTTTTCGATAATAGAGATGCAATTTACTTAAATAAGTTAAAAGATGAAATTCAAGCTAAATTATCAAGTCCAAGATTTGATTTACACATAACTCTTGCTGGACCTTACTTAAATTTGAATAGTGATTTTTCAGAGAAATTAAAAAATTTCTGTAAAAATAACCATCAAATTATTTTGGACGTTAAAGGATTAGATTACACAAATGAAATATTTAAATCATTTTATTTATCTATAAATCATACAGACCAATTAGAGATTTTTAGAAGCAATATTAGTAAGATTGAAGCATTTGATTTTAAAAAAAATTTTTTACCACACGTTAGCTTGGCGTACGGGAATCATAAAATCAATGAAAAAAAACGATTGATTTCCAAAATAAAAAAATTGAATAAATCAATTAAGGTATCTAAAATTGGATTAGTTGAAATTAATGATGATATAAAAAATTGGAAAATTTTAGAAAGTTTTAAATTAAATTATGTTTGTGAATTGTAGTATTTATTGAATTAATATAATGAAGAAAATTATTAATATCAATTCTATTTTTAATTACCAGTCAGGATAAACAAAATCTTCACCAATAGGTTCCTCATAAAAATATCCTGACTTTATTCCTTTTTTATAAATATCTATAGCTCTCTGATATGAAGCTATCGATGGGATAATATCTCCTACATAAATAGGAATTTCTTCTTCAGCCATCTAATCTTTCTGCATAATCCCTTAAAATTTCTGCCATTTTATGCGGTGGAATATCTGCCTGATACTCTCTACATAAATTAAAAAATTTATTGATAAATTCTTTCATAGGGCTAGTCATATAAGAATAAATATACTCAATTTAATTTAGATCAGGTATCAATAATTTGAATTTAAATATGAATATCAAAATATAAAAATTAAATTTAGAAAACCAACTTTAGTTTTTATTACTAAGCAATACTCTATTAATTTCCCAACAACTTATATCAAAACTACAATCTTTGTTTAAGGCTTTTTCAGCCAGACATTTACCTATTAAAGGTGCAAATTTAAAAGATTGGCCTGATCCACCTGAAAAAACTGTAATATTTGATTTTGGCTTATCTAATATAAAATTAACATCATTTGTCATTGTATATGGACTTACAAAAGTTTCATCACAACTTACTACTCCATCAAGATTATTGAAAATAAAATTATCCAATAATTTTATTAATGGCTCCATGAAAGGCTTAGCCATTGCTTTTCTATCATTACAAATAAGATTTTGAGGAGCCCAATCAATTCCAACTTTTATTCTGGGAATATTATCTTTATTTCTACTTAAGACAGGAAAGCCATAATACAATCCGCCATCATCATTTCTTATTTTTTGGAAGCAGAACCATTGTGGATATTTATCTACAAAGTTCTCGTCTACTAAGTAATGTGCCCAAAGCATTGGCCATATTTTTATATCCAACTTTAAACCAAGGGGCTCCAATAATTCATTACTCCACATACCTGATGCAACTATTAATTGATCATAAGATACGGAATAATTCCCATTTATTTCTATTGAATTATTTTTTTCATCTATATTTTCAATTTTACAATCTTCGAATATCTTATTCCCATTCTTTTTTATGATTTGAATCCAATTGGCTATTGCCCTATCACTTAATATTGCGCCCGCACTTGGCTCAAAAAGACCTATAAAGTGATCTTTTGGTTTTATTGGAAATCTATCAGAGATTTTTTGAGATGAAAGATACTCATATGGTATTTTCTGCTCATCCATAACTTTCTTTGCCCCTGGGATTGAGCCTTCTATAGTTTCTTCATCCCATGATTCGCCATAGAATAACAATCCATGTTCTTTTCTTAGGGGATAGTTTGATATCAATTCCTGTTCTTCCCATAGTCTATTGGATTCTTTTGCAAGTTTACATAGTATTGGATCTGAATACATTTCTCTATACATCCTTGACTCACCAAAGCTACTACTATCCAAATTTGCAATTTTTGTAGATTCAAAAACAGCTACATTTTTCACCCCCATCTCACTTAGTGCCGCAGCAGAACTTAAACCAGCCATACCTCCTCCGACAATAACAAAATCTATATGTTTAGGAATATTGAAATTATTCATTAATTTAAGAATGCTTTCCCAATTATGTCATTATTTTCATTTTGCATAAGTTCTAAAATTTCTTTGGAAGTAAATCCACTTTGCAAAAGTGATAAGTAGGTAAAGCATTTATTTCTCACTTGATTCTGAACAAATTTATATACTTTATCAGGCTTTGTTGTTCTCCAAGCATCAGGAGAATATTTTTCAATAGAATCTGCGATTACTGCGCCTGCATTAACAAGTGGATCAGGAACAATAACAACATTTGATTTTAAAAGTTTTTCAGGTATTACTTCATTTACAAAAGGGGCATTAGCAGCTGAAATAATCGCTTTCGTCTCAAGAAGGAATTGAGAAATATTAGTATTAATAAGTCCTGAAATAGAACACGGAATTATCACATCAAACTTCTTTTCATACCACTTTTTATTATTTCCAAGAGAAATTGTTCCAGAGATATCAGTCTTTTTAATATCAATATCAACAACAAAAGTTTTAATGCCTCTTTTTACTAATTCAGAAGCAACAGTCCCCCCAACCGCACCACAGCCATGAACTAAAACTCCATTGGGAAGATCGAAAGGGAAACATCTCTGGAAAGATTCAAATGCACCTATCACACCCATAGCAGTTGCCTTACTTGCGTCTACATTACTATTAACGGCAGCGAGAACATACGGAGTTAATTTATACAATTTTTCCATATCAGTGATATTTGTATTCAAATCACATCCTGTAATCATTCTTCCATCAAGGCCCTCAAGAAGTTTTGACGTGACCGAAATAAGCTTATCTTTAACTTTAGAGATATTGGACGCTCTCGCTACAACTTTTCCACCGGAGAAACCTGTTGAATAAATATCATGTTTACTCTTCATAAGATTTGCTAATCTAAAACCATCCTGAAGACATTCCATATCTGTCGTATAGTTAAGAAGTCTTAATCCTCCATTAGCTGGATGAGCATCTAATTTATTTTCAGCTACAACAAAAATAGATAATTCATCACTTATATATTCAGCAAGGACTCCCACGTGTTTTTTTGTTTGGATCTGTAAATTAACCATTAAACCTTCTCCATCATCAAATGATGCTCTACATAATCGAGGCTCCAATTTTCAGGATCCGAATTAATTCGCTTAGTTAAACGATCGAATAATATATCAACTGGATTCATTTTTTTATCTCGCATTGGATCAAGTGCAGACAAGAAACTATGCATACTCCAACTTCTTATTGTTTCCATTAAGCCAATTGAGAATTCTTCAGTATTCTTATTTTTTTTCCATTTATCTTTATAAGGACAATCAACATATACTGTTCTTTCCTTTATGAGTCTTAAACCATTTTTGTAAGCTTTTGAATCCTTATTTTTCAGGGGAGATATAAATTCTTCAGGTGATTTATAAAAGTTTTGAATTGTGCCTCTCTGGTATTCATCTTCAGATATAAGCTTTTCATTTAGTAATTCCTTCCAAATTGAATGAAGTTCATCATGTACATTGATTGTTTTCCCACCATTATTGCCAAGATATCTATTTTCAGAATCCCTAGATAAATTAACCGTTAATAATTTACCTCCCACTTTAAGCTCTTTACTTCTCTCTTCTAAAATTTGATTCCAGTCAAACAATGCTTGCTCTAAAAAATCATTTTTTGCGATTTGATTTTTTGAAGCCAAGACATGAGTATGATCAATAAGAGTCTCAACTTTTTTATTTAGCCAGTGCATAGCAGTGGCTGAAAATCCAAAATCTATGAATCCACTTGGGACTAATTGATCATAAAAGCTGCCTGCACACATAAAAGTAGATACATATTGATTCCCCAAGGAATGTAAAGAGAGATTATTTATAAGCGATTGATTATCATTTGAGTAAAGATCATTTCCAATTAGAGAAATTTCAGTATTAGGAATATTATCAGATATCGTCTTAATAACTTTACCCCAAAATTCAGTCGCTGTACCTCCATCAGCAGCTCCATAATCCATCAAAACAATATTGTTTTGACTTTTAAAGCTATTAATACAATCTAAAGCCCAATCACTAGCTAAATCTATACATAATTTTGCTCCAGCAGTCTGCTCGCTGTAGCCCTTTGTCATTGCTATGGCCATTAAATATAAAGAAAATATTAAGATAAGTTTATGCTACATGCAGAAATTATTTTTTGGGGCCCAAATTCAAAAAAAACAGTCTTAAAAGGCACAGCGAGATCAATCATAAGAGATCATATTAAATTAATTAAGCAATATAAATCTAATCCAAGGAATTAAGGCAATCAGCGTAAAATCCAAAGCAAGAATTATTAAATACTTGATCAATCAATTTATTATTAGATAATATACTTAAATTGATTAATCAAAAATCGTGGGAAAATTTTTCATCTGCATTAGGAATTCAAACATATTTTTTATACATTAATAAGGATGATAGAACTAAAAAGGCAATATGTATCTCCCTGCTCAAGTAAGTATTGTTTGTATTACTTACAAAGTATTTTTATATAAGAAATAATATTAATTTAAATAAAAAATAAATTAATAATAATTTTAAAAATTTTATTTTTTCTTCTCCCAGAAAAGATATAGATTTGAAAATTGATTTTTAGTATCTACCATTGCAGTTGAAGTAGTTACTAATTTCCAACCAAGAGAATTACGCTTTCTAATAATTTCATTGATTTCATCCTCCTGCCTTTTAGTATTTGCATTGCCCGCTGCATAATAAATATCAAGGTCATTTAAAAAGGTATCCATTTTTGTAATGATAAAAATTAATTCAAATTAACTTAGATTAATAACTTAAATCTTTTTTAAATTTAATTAATAAAAATAATAAGAGAAATTAAATTTCACTTATTGAAAATAATAGCCTCTAAGATAAAAATTTATCCATACAAAAATTAATTTATAAATAATTATCGTTAACTTTCAAATTTATGACTGTATATTATTTTTTTACAGGGGAACCACCTCTCCCAAAAATTATTTTAAAAATCTGAATTATTACATTTGTTTTTTTTTTCTGAATATTAGATTTTTTTGATAAATGTGAAATATCCCTATAAAACTTTCTTGTTATGCTGTCCTCCTTTTCAGATGGCCACAATAATTCCGAGCCCTCTTCAAATTCTTCTTTATACCTTTTTTTAGATTCTTTTATCATCTTTTTCAAAAAGTTTTAAAAATTGATTTGAACTCATTTCTGGAAAACTTTTATCTTTAATTGAATCAATAGCTTTTGAGTAGTATCTAAATTTAATTTGATATTCACTAAGAAGCAATATCATCCTCCAGTTATCCATAAAAAATCTTTTTCTAATTTCTTCGAATTTCATTTCATCTTTATCTTTTAAATTTTTTTTATCTTTGAAGTATTTTTTTTCAATCCATAAAAATAGATCTTTAACTTTTATATTTAACTTCCCATTTACCACCCACTTTTTGATAAATATCTCATCCCCATCCTCCAATATGAAACATTTCTCTGGGACAGGTAGTTCGTTTTTATGAAATCTCTCAACAAAATCACTAATTAACAGCATAATTTTTTAAATTTATAAATAATATTATGAAAAAATTTTTTACATAAAGCTTTTTTCATTTATTGAGTAAAGATAATCAATATTTCACTGATTGGCAATTCGGATTTGATGTTTTTCCCAATTTTTTCCCATTCTTCTAATTCCTTAGTTGTAAGTTTATAAAATTTCTTAGAGAAGCACTTATTCAATTTATTTGGTTGAACACCAAATAGATTCATTACATCTTCAGAACTATAAATATCTGATACCTCACATGGCTCCCAAGATTGTTTTTCCATAGAGGATAATTTTTCAAAAATAATTTGAGGGATTATAACTTCCTCAGTCCAACACTCTTCCTTTATAAGATTTAATTCTTTCAAATCTGCACTTTCTCTTTTATTTAAATTTATTATCCACTTATTTAATTTTTGATCATCTACATTCATTGAAAATTTAATCTTTGCCAAGACTTACGCCCAGTCTTAAAGCTAAAGTTCCTGCAAATATTACTACTAGTAAAGCTATTGCCATAAGTATAAGTTGCTGAGATGATTCCATAAAAACCTTAGTACCTAAAATAATTTTTTCTAGTATATAACAATATAGTCTTACTAAAGTAAAAAATATGACATGGGAACAAACTCAGTAATAAAAATAGGCAAAATCTGATTTATATTTAGTTTTCAGCATAGAGAAAATTGAAAAATGTTTATAATTATATCTATCATTTCTTTATCTTTTATTTTATTTACTTCAATTTACGAGTTATATTTTTTTTATAAAGCACCTTTTTTAAATAATTGTGATGATATTAAACCATTAAAAACATCACTTACAGTTATTATTCCAACTTATAATGAAGAAAAAAATATAGAAAATTGTTTAACAGCTCTGAGTAAAATAAAAGTACCTAGTAAGGAATTTCAAATTTTAATTATAGATGATTCAAGTACTGACGAAACAATAACAATTGCTCAAAAATGCAAAGAAAAATTATTCAAAGATAAATTAAGTTTAGAAATTATTCCTGCAGGTGAAAGACCTAATGATAAAAATTGGGTAGGGAAAAATTGGCCTTGCTATGTAGGATCTAAAAAAGTCAATTCCAAATTTATATTATTTATAGATGCTGATGTAGTGATAGAAAAAAATTGTATTGCAAATGCTTTAGCCAAATCATTTGATGATAATGTCGATTTATTATCTTTAGCACCGAAAGTAAATTGCAACTGTCTTGCTGAATGGATGGTTCAGCCTATAATGACAAGCTTATTAATGCTGGGCTTCCCCATATCTGATACAAATGATCCTAAGAGCAAAACTGCTTTTGCAGCTGGACCTTTTATGTTATTTAGAAGAGAATCATATGAATTAATTGGGGGACATAAAGAGACTTACAATGAAATAGTAGAGGACTTGGCTTTAGCAAAAAAAATCAAAGCAAAAGATTTAAAATTAAGTTTTCTAGTGGCGATAGATAATATATCTTTAAATATGTATGATAATTTCAATTCTTTAATAGAGGGATGGAGTAAAAATTGGTACTTAGGATTAGATAAAAATATTTTCATATCAATAGTTGCATCAATTTTTGTTTTTACCATTTATACAATTCCCTGGCTTATATTTTTGTCTGAACTATATAAATTATTATTTAACAACTACTTATTTTTAAATATAAATAATATAATTTTATCCTTTACAGGATTAATCATTTATTGGATCAAACGATATTATCTTTACAAAACATATAATATTCCATATAAATTATGGTTTTTAAATGGGCTTGGAGGATTAATAGTGATTTACATAAGCTTTCTCTCAATTTACAAAACATCAACAGGTAGTAACTGGACTTGGAAAGGTAGAAAACTATCAAATTAATATTTTTAAACTCAATCTAAAAAAATTATTTATTTTCAACTTAAATAAAATAAAGATTGCTATACCTAAATTAGTGTTTTCAAACTTTATGAAATCAAAAAGAATTTCTTTTAATAATTCATTTCTTGAAGGGAAAGAATTTCTAGTTTATTTTTTTGCAACTTCAGCTTTGATAATGTTTTTAATAAAAATTTTCTACAGTTTTTATTTAAATAATCCTTCATTTCATATGTTTATACAAAGCAAAGGAATATTTTTATAACCTAATAAACTTTTCATACAAAACTGCAACTAGATAAATAATTTTTCTTGTTTTGCAATTGAAATTTCTTCAATATTTTCGAGAAAAATAATAGTTCTCAATAACTTTTTTTAATTAAAAGATTTGTAGATATTTGTCTTTAACTAAAGAAAGTATAAAATATAAAAAATAGTAGTTTCAATTTTGAAAAAAAGAGAATTTAATATCACACAAGGGATGGCACTGCTATTGTTGAAACCTTTAAATTTGCCATCAAATCTTGTTCTTAATCTAATCATTTATATAACTAATCCAGTAAATGGTATTGGTTATGATTAATTTATGAGATTAGATTCAACTACAGTTAGTTTAATTTTCAATATTGGAACTATTCTGATAATAATCTTAATATGAAATTCTTTGATTAAATGCTAAATACTAAGATTACGTATGCTCTTGCCGATTGGATTAGGGAGTGGATAAGGTTGAGAAATGAATCACCCTCTATTGAAGATTGTATTAAATTTGTAAATTGGAAACTAGGAGATACTACTATAAATGAAAACGACAAAATTCAAATCGAAGCGATACTTCTTTATGAGACTTCAACTATTAATTAATTAAAGGTTAATATTTTACTTCTCATATTTAATTAATTGTTCTAAATTAAAAATTAAATATATTGATTAAGCTTTAATCATGCCAAAAATTTTCAAAGAGAATAAATTTGCGTTATTTTTAGCAAATATTTTTGCTATCGTTTTTTGGATATCATTTATATCCTTATTTAAGAATTTATTAAATGATAATTTACCTTTTTATTTGTTTAATATAGTAGATTTGATAAAACTAATACCACCATTTTGGCTTACTTATTATTTATGGATTGTAAGAAAAAAATAAATATGAATAGTTTAGAGAATATTTATTTATGTTTTTAATACTTGATTTAGTTGAAAAAGCTTCTTTTAAAAATATTTTTTTTTGAAATTACTTATTAAATTAGATTAGGATACATAATTAATAGTTAAGTTCAAGAAAAAATTATGCTTTTTCATTAAAATTCAACTTTAAAAATTGCATATATAATTTTGATAATTTATTAATTACATAACGAATTCAACTCAAAAATCAGGAAAGTTTCGTAACAAAATTCCAAACTATAATTATTCATAGAGATAAATACCGATGCATATATTTTTATATTTTGGCAAGATTAAAATGTATTCAAAATATTAAAAATGGATTTAGCCGCAGGATTCCAATTTATAGTTTTATTATTGTTATTCGGATCAGTAAATTACTTAATGATGATAAGGAGATATGAAAATGATTTTAAAAAGAGAAAAAATGCTCAATTAAAAGCAGTTTCAAGGTTGTATCCTAAAAATACTTTTGTCAAAATATAAAAATCCTTAATTTTTATCATTTGTAGGGATTTCCATCTCACTTTGAAAAATAAGTTCTTCAGCTGAAGAAAACTCTTCTTCTGTTATGAGTCCTTTTTTTTTCAGAAAAGAAAGTCTTTTTACTCCCGCTTCAATTGTTATACCTTTTTTTTGCATTTAATTGCTTTATTTTTTGATTACAATAAAAAATTCTATTTTCTTTGTCAAGAAAAATAATTACATAAGCATTTGAGTTTTCTTAAACCACAAGATTTTAAAATGATGCAAAAGATATATTTTAGCTGACTTAAATTCTCATAAGTTTAGTAGAAACTAATATTAAGAATTTTTATAAATATAAAATAAACTCAAATGAATAATTAATCTGCAATAATTTCTAGTATTTTAAAAGGTCTTTTTTAAAATTGATTTACTAAAAGTTAAGACAATTAAACTAATGTGATATTTTTAGTTTATAATTTCGAAAATGATTTTAAAAAAGTATGGGACTTATTCCTTTTAAATCTACAGAGAAGAAAGGGAAGGCAAGTGGTAAGAGTTTAATAGCACTTGCTATTTTTCTATTTAGCATTACTGGGTGGGCCTTAGTATTTAAATAATCTAATTAAAGACTCACATTTATCTTTTTATTTACTCATAATGTAGTCATGAGAAATAGAAAAGAACAAATAAGAATGTTATTACCATTTAGTTGGGTTATTTGCGCAATGATCTCATTCGCTTATATTAATGCACATCTAATTAATACTTAATTCATTAATAAACTCATAAGATATATGACCAACGATTTAAGGACTGCAATTTTAGAATAAAAGAAATATTAAATAACATGAAAGACTCCTTAGACAAGAATGAAATACTTGCTTCCTCTAGTGGTTTAATTGCATCCGTATTAAATCTATTTCCTGGATTAGGCACGGGATATATATATCAAAGAAGATGGCGCCCTTATTTTTTAACTGGTGGGGCTATTACTATCTGGGTAGCGTTGGGAATATTACTGCAAGGTGACAACGA
>CAYSSQ010000038.1:0-10180 GCA_964433825.1 uncultured Prochlorococcus sp.
TAAATAGTATCTCTTTTTATACATTAGCTAAAAGCTTATTTAACTGGTAGTAAAATTATAGTAGTAATAGTTAAGAATTTTTTTTGTCTACATATTTACTTGAAATTGGAACAGAAGAATTACCAGCAAAATTTGCTGTCTCAATCATAAATCAATTTAAATCAATAATCGAGTTTGAATTTAAGAAAAATAGAATTTCTTTTGATGATATCTTCTGTACTACAACTCCAAGGAGAATAGTTCTGAAGGTTTCTGGTCTCGAAGATATGGGTAAAGATGCTAAAGAACTTAGAAAAGGACCAAAAGCCGAAGTTGCCTTTATAAATAATAAACCTAGTAATGCTGCTATTGGGTTTGCAAAAAGTCTAAATATTAGTACTACAGATTTGAAAATCAGAAATACAAAAAAGGGTGAATTCGTTTTTGGAGAAAGAATAGAAAAAGGGAAGTCTTCTCGATATTTAATATCACAAATTCTTCCTAAGGCTATAAAATCACTCCAAGGACAAAGGTTTATGAAATGGGGAAAAGGTAATTTTAAGTTTTCCAGACCTATTAGATGGGTTGTTTCCCTTTATAACAATGATCTTTTAAATTTTTCATTAGAGAATTTAGACCCTGAAATTGTAATAAGTAAATTTTCTAGAGGTCATAGGTTAGTTCATAATAATATTGAAATAAATAATCCTGAGCAATATTTTCAACTTTTAGAGGAATCGAATGTAATAGTTAATCGCGATATCAGGAAAAGTATTATTAATGATCTAATTAAAAAGGTTTCTGATAATTTAAAACTAGTTCCAGACTTACCAGGTCATTTATTAGAAGAAATTACTGATTTAGTTGAAATTCCTACTGTCATTGAGGGTAGCTTTGATAGTCAATATTTATCTTTGCCTGTAGAAGTACTTTGTACAGTAATGAAAAGTCATCAAAGATATATTCCTTTGTTTAAATCAGCTGGAAACTTTGATAAATTAGAAACTAATTCAGAATCAATATTAAGTACAAATTTTCTTTTAATTTCTAATGGTCTAAAAGATTCAAACAACTTAATAAAAATGGGTAATGAAAAAGTAATAAAAGCTAGATTTGCAGATGCAAAATTCTTTATGGAAAATGATAAGAAGATATCTTGTGAAGAAAGAAATCATAAAATAAGTTCTATAAGTTATATGAAAGGTTTAGGAAATCTTCTTGATAAAGTAAAGAGAATGGAATTTATATCCAAAGAAGTCTTTTATGAGTTAAATGATAATTCAATTGAATTAGATCAATTGTTACAAGCCTCCAAATATTCAAAGCACGACTTATGTAGTGAAATAGTGTTTGAATTTCCTGAGTTACAAGGTTTAATGGGTGGTAAATACTTAAATTATGAAGGATTTAGTAAAAATGTTTCTTTAGCAGTAGCTGAACATTATTTACCAAGATTTTATAGAGATGATTTGCCCTCTAGTAAGTACGGTGCAATTACCTCGATAGCAGATAAATTAGAGATGATTGTAAGTATTTTTGTACTCGGTAAAAGACCAACTGGATCATCTGATCCTTATGCATTAAGACGAAATTTAAACGGAATTATTAATATTCTTTGGTCTTTTGATTTCAATTTAAGATTCGATAAGTTGATAAAAGTTACATTAATACACTGGGAAGAATCTTTAACTGAAATTAATTGTGATTATAAAAAAGTTTTATTGGAACTTTTAGGATTCTTTCAACAAAGATTAATAAGTCATTTAGAAGAATTATCTTATAGTAAAGAGATCATTAATTCTATCTTTGGTATTAATTATTTAGAGGCAAATAAAATCTATGATATTCTTGATGTTAAGAAAAGGATAAACACTGTTCAAGAAATTAAAAATAGTAGCAATTCTATTTCATTAATAAATTTAATTTCAAGATTCAGTAAATTGGCCAATAATGGAAAATTAGAAACTGATAAATTTTCACTAAAAATCTTAAAAGTTCAACTTTTTGAAAAAGAATCTGAGCATAAAGTTTTTAATTTCCTAAAGGAAGCAAAAAAATTAATTAATAATCCAGAATGGAATTATTATGATCTAGTAAATTTATTCGATTTGAATATCAATAATCTCAACGAATTGTTTGATAATGAGAAAGGGGTTTTAATTATGTCTGATAATTTAGAATTAAGAGAAAATAGATTAAATCTTTTAGGATTGGTTAGAAATTACTCTCTAATATTGGCCGATTTTACACTTTTGAGCTCTTAACTTTAATACCCCCTTTGATTGAGAAATCTTTCAGCATTTCTTCTACTTCTGATTCTTTCCTAACTGCACTTTTAACTGGGATATATTTCAGCGGTGCTAATGCTTTCCCTCGAAGTATTGATCCAAGCGTAAGGAAGGTAATTTTAAGTTGTTGAAGAGGTTTCATAGCAACGACCTTTTTATATAAGTAACTATCAAAAGTTAATCTCTGAACATCCATATCATCACACATTTCTACAAAAGCTTCTCTCGCAGAATCATTTCTATAAAAAATATTCTGAAGTATTTCTAAAACTTTATAGGTTGTACCATATTTCTTATCCCATTTCTTTAGGTAATTTTTTAATTCATCTTCTGAAGGTATAGTTTTACCTTCTTTAGAGGCTTGTACTATTTCTTCTGCACACATCCTTCCACTTTTAGCTGCAAAATAAATTCCCTCGCCGGAACTTTTGGTTACGTAGCCTGCAGCATCTCCAACCAAAGCCATTCTTCCAACAACTCTACGTGGTCTTGGATGCTCAGGGATTGGATGAGCTTCCACCTTTATTACTTCTCCATTGACTAATCTTTTTTTTGCTCTATTCCTGACCCCTTCTTGAAGACTTTTAATGAGGGATTGATTCTTTTGCATGGTTCCAGTTCCAACAGCAACATGATCATATTTTGGAAATACCCAACCATAGAAATCTGGTGAAACATCTTTACCAACATACATTTCGGCTAAATTCTCATAGTAACTCATCTCCTCTTTTGGAAGCTTGATTCTTTCTTGAAAAGCCACTGCAACATTATAATCTCCCGCATCCATGGCTCTGGCGACTCTACTATTTGCACCATCAGCACCTACTATTAGATCTACTTTTAAATTTTTAATTTCTCCTTTACTATTATCATTAGAAAAATCTGAGTATGTAATTGTATAGGGTCCTTGTTTGTTATCACCAGTATCAATATTTGTGACTAACCCATTTATTAATTTTGCACCTAAATCTGCAGCTCTATTTCTCATAAATGCATCCATTACTTCACGACGACACATTCCTATATATTCGTTTTCACTTTTTCCATAAACATTATCTAAGCTTATATCTACTTCTCTATTTGATGGAGAAATCATTCTCATATTTCTTACTTTTCTATCAATTATCGATTCAGGTAAATCAAATTCAGAAACCATACAAAGAGGAATAGCCCCACCACATGGTTTAGCATTATCTAACTTTCTCTCAAAAAGCCAAGTTTGAATACCTGATTTAGCAAGTGTTTCAGCAGCGCAGGAACCACTTGGTCCTCCTCCAATAACAGCGACTCTTAACATAAACAAATTAATTCATTATTAAAGCTACACTCATTTTGCAAATAAAAGGCCTTTTTTTAAAAAAATAGATAATATCGAAACATGTTTTTATTTTTACGATTGGAAAACAAAATAAATTATAAAAATATTGAAGATATTGATTTTGCTGAAAGAAAACTTTTCAAGGGCAAAGGAGTAAAGCTAATTAAAATAATTTCTTTATTATCTACTTTTATAATTTTATCTCTAATAACTTTTATCCTTAAAAACAATGTTTTTATTAAAACAGAATCTAATACAATAAAGAATAAAACAAGTGACGAAAGGATATTAGGGCATTTCCCTTATAAACAGACCGCAAATAATAATTTAATAGAAATAGAACCAAATATATTTGTACATAAAGATATGTATGAAGCTCTTTTAAAAATGAAAAAAGATGCTCAAAGGGAGGGTGTATATTTGGTCTTTTTGAGTGGCTATCGTTCAATAAAATTACAAAAAGAAATTTTTTATTCGTTAAAGTCTTTAAGAAATCAAAATGCACTAGAGAGAGCTAGAGTCTCTGCTCCTCCAGGTTATTCAGAGCATAGTACTGGATTTGCTATTGATATTGGTGACGCAAATAATCCCCAAACTGATTTTGAAGTTGGATTTGAGAAAACGGATGCATTCTTATGGCTAAAAGATAATGCAGCAAAATATCATTTTAGATTATCTTTTAATAAAAAACAAAATTCTGTTGATTACGAACCATGGCATTGGAGATATGAAGGCTCAATTGAGGCCTTGAGGATATTTGAATCATCCAATAGAAAGAATTTCTAAGAATTTATAAAATTATAGTAGCTTTATTTTTTTAAGTTTTAATAGGCATGAATAACAATAAAATCCCCACTAATTACATTATTTGAGTTAGTCTAATAGTTGGCTTATTAAGGTAGAAAGTTTAATTACATGAATTCTTCACTTAAAGATATTAGAAATGTCGCGATAATTGCTCATGTAGATCATGGCAAAACAACATTAGTTGATGCATTATTATCCCAATCAGGGGTTTTTAGAGATAATGAAATTGTTCCAACATGTGTAATGGACTCTAATGATCTTGAAAGAGAAAGGGGAATAACAATTCTTTCAAAGAATACTTCAGTAAACTATAAAAATACAAGAATAAATATCATTGATACGCCAGGACATGCTGATTTTGGCGGAGAAGTAGAAAGAGTTTTAGGAATGGTTGATGGTTGTTTATTAATTGTTGATGCAAATGAAGGACCTATGCCTCAAACAAGATTTGTGCTGAAAAAAGCTTTAGAGAAAGGTCTTCGCCCAATTGTTTTTGTTAATAAAATAGATAGACCCAGAGTTATTCCTGAGATAGCTGTAGATAAGGTACTTGATTTGTTCTTAGAATTAGGCGCTGATGACGATCAATGTGATTTTCCATATCTTTTTGGTAGCGGTCTTGGAGGTTTTGCAAAAAATGAAATGGAATCAACTAATGATAATATGATGCCATTATTTGAAGCAATTTTAAGACATGTTCCTCCACCTGTTGGAGATATTGATAAGCCTTTGCAAATACAAATTACGACCTTAGATTATTCTGACTTTTTAGGTAGGATTGTCATCGGAAAAATTCATAATGGACAAATAAAGGCAGGTCAGCAGGCGAACTTAATAAAAGAGGACGGAAAAACTATAAAAGGCAAAGTAAGTAAATTACTAGGTTTTCAAGGATTACAAAGAATTGAAATTAATTCTGCTAACGCAGGGGATATTATCGCTTTGTCAGGTTTTAATGAAGTAAATATTGGTGAGACAATTGCATGTCCTGATTCTCCCCAACCTCTTCCCTTAATAAAGGTTGATGAACCAACATTACAAATGACATTTGTGGTAAACGATTCACCTTTTGCGGGTAAAGAGGGAAAATTTGTAACAAGTAGACAGTTAAAAAATCGACTTGAAAGAGAATTGCTTACAAATGTTGCTCTAAGAGTTGAAGAGACTGAATCTCCCGATAGATTTTCAGTCTCAGGTAGAGGTGAGCTTCATCTAGGAATCCTTATTGAGACAATGAGAAGAGAAGGATTTGAGTTCCAAATATCTCAACCTCAAGTTATCTTTAGAGAGATAGATGGTATTGAATGTGAACCCATCGAGACTCTTGTCTTAGATGTTCCAGAAAACTCCGTAGGTTCTTGCATAGAGAGATTAGGTTCTAGAAAGGCGGAGATGCAAAATATGCAAACTAGCTCTGATGGTAGAACTCAAATTGAGTTTTTAGTCCCAGCAAGAGGATTAATTGGATTCAGAGGTGAATTTGTAAGACTAACTAGAGGAGAAGGTATCATGAGTCACTCTTTTTATGAATACAAGCCAAAATCAGGAGAATTTGGTACAAGAAGGAATGGAGTCCTTATTGCATTTGAAGAGGGAATAGCAACATTTTATGCTCTAAAAAATGCAGAAGATAGAGGGGCTTATTTCATAAAACCTGGAGTAAAAGTTTATAAAGGTATGATAATTGGAGAGCATAATAGACCTCAAGATTTAGAGATTAATATATGTAAAACAAAGCAATTAACTAATATGAGATCAGCAGGAGCAGAAGAATTAGATACGCTTCAATCGCCAGTTGAAATTACACTTGAAAGAGCTTTAGAATATATAGGTTCTGATGAGTTGTTAGAAGTAACACCAGAATCTATTCGATTAAGAAAGTTAAGTAAGAAGAAACTTCATAAAAACTAAAAATAAGATGAATGATCTCACTTCACAGGAATTTATAGACTCATTTAACGAGGCTTTTGAACTATTTAATAATCAAAAATGGTACGAAGCTCATGATGCCTTTGAAGATATATGGAATGGATTAGATGGTGATGAAAGACAAATTATTCAGGGGATACTTCAAGTGTCAGTATCACAGTTTCATTTGAATAAAGGAAATCTTAATGGAGCAATGATATTACTTGGTGAAGGCTTAGGTCGAATAAAAACAAGAATTTCAAATAATTTAGGAATTGATTTATTGTCTTTTTGCAATAATCTTGAATCTTTATTAAACAAGTTACACCTTGATATGCCACTTAATAAAAATGATATACCTCGTTTAAAAAAAATTAGATTTAATGATTAAGTAAATTACTTTACAAAAATAAAAATAAACATGCATCTTTATATATTTGTAGAGGTTGTTTTAAAATAAATATTTAATAAAAAATTTATTGATTGATAAAACTGATAATGAAAGTAATAATGTTAATAATTTGGAATATAGAGAACTAACAAATAAAAATAATGAAATTAGAAACTAAAAATTTGTCTTTGAATATAAATGGGAAGTTAATTGTAGATAATGTTTCAATCAGTGTCTCTCCTGGAGAAATTGTTGGTCTATTAGGACCTAATGGTGCAGGCAAAACTTCAACTTTTAACCTAGTTGTTGGAAATTTAAGACCCAATAAAGGAGAAATATATATGAATCATAAAAACATTACAAATCTTTCTTTACCTCAAAGATCAAAATTAGGCCTTGGTTATTTGTCTCAAGAACCAAGTATATTTAGAGATTTAACTGTAAAAGATAATATTAACTTGGCTTTACATGACTCAGGGTTAAGCAAGTCAATGGCAAGGTCTAGAAGAGAAAAAATTGTAAATGAATTCAACCTTACAAAATTTATAGATAATTATGGATATCAATTATCAGGAGGAGAAAGAAGAAGATGTGAAATTGCTAGAGCTTTATCAGTTGGTCAAAATGGACCTAAATTCCTTCTCTTAGATGAACCTTTTGCAGGGATTGATCCATTAGCAGTGAATGATTTAAAGAAGTTAATACTGAATCTAAGTAAAAATGGTGTTGGGATACTTATAACTGATCATAATGTTCGAGAAACTCTATCAATTACCTATAAATCATTTGTTTTAAGTGAAGGGAGAATATTAGCTTATGGATTATCCAAAGAAGTAGCAAAAAATGAGGTGGTAAAGAAATTTTATTTGGGAAATGATTTTAAACTTTAAAAACAATAAATAATTATTCAATTGTTTTACTAAATTTTTTGTAAAGATTTTTAGATTTCTATTATTTTTAATTTATATTTATTAAATTAAAATTTTTGTTGTAATTTAGAATTGTGTTAGATGATCTCTTGAAAAGTTTATTACTTGATCCGGTCTCCTCTTTAGGGCTAATTAGTTTTTATATCATTTTCTTATCAACTTTGATATCAATCATTTCAGCTGTTAATAAAAAAACTTATTCTGCTATTCGATATCTAACTGTCACTGCAAACCTCTTTTTGGCATCACAGCTATTAATAAGGTGGGTCATTTCTTCTCATTTTCCTATTAGCAATCTTTATGAGTCGCTCTGTTTCCTTTCTTGGGCCTTAATTTTATTTCAATTACTTCTTGAAAGGGAATATCGAACGCCTCTAATACCTGCTATTGCAAATTTCTTAACATTAATTACTCTTGGTTTTGCTTCATTTGTTTTACCAGATGATTTGAGATTATCTTCAAGTCTTGTCCCCGCACTTAAATCAAGTTGGTTATTTATGCATGTAACTGTTGTAATGCTTAGCTACGCGGCACTTATTATTGGTTCATGCCTTTCAACATCAGTTTTATTAATTGATAAAAATCAGGTTCTTCAAATTAGAAGTAATTCTATTGGTATAGGAGGCTTTAAATTTAATTCAGTATCAAAAGAGGAATTTATAAAACCAATTAAATTTTCTCATCTTGAAAAAATTGATACTCTTAGTTACAGATCAATATTAATTGGCTTTGTATTACTAACTTTAGGACTTGCTACTGGTGCTGTTTGGGCAAATGAAGCATGGGGGACATGGTGGAGCTGGGATCCAAAAGAAACCTGGGCCTTAATAACATGGTTGTTTTACGCGTCATATCTTCATATGAGAATAAGTAAAGGATGGCAAGGTAGAAAACCAGCAATACTTGCTACTGGGGGATTTTTTATTGTTTTAGTTTGTTATTTAGGTGTTAATTTCTGGGGCGTTGGATTGCATAGTTATGGGTGGATTTTTGGTTAGAAATTTTATTGTGGCTCAGCAATAATTTTTCCATTTTGCGCCTCTTTTGCTACTTTTCTTAAATCATCACATCCCTCCTTTAATGTTGGATAAGCAAACATCCCACTACCTGCTATGAAACAATTTGCACCAGCTGCAGCGCATTGTGAAATAGTCCAGTTTGCTTTTATTCCCCCATCAACTTCTATATCAATATCTAAATTATTCTCTAAAATAAATTCTCTAATTTGTCTTATTTTGTTTAACATTGTTGGAATATAAGCTTGACCTCCAAAACCAGGATTAACTGTCATAACTAAGATATGATCTACCATATCCATAACGTTTTTTACCATTTCAAAAGGTGTGTGTGGATTTAGAGCTACGGAAGGAGACCCCCCTAGATCTCTTATTCTCCCCAGGATTCTATGCAAATGTACATTTGCCTCAACATGAGCAATGACAACCCCTGGTTCACCTTCTTTACCTTTAGTAGCTTTAACATAAGAATCAAGCATAGTTTCGCAATTATATTGACTAACCATTAGTTGAGTTTCAAAAGGAACGTTGCAATATTTTCTACAGGCTGAAATCATTTCAGGTCCAAATGTAAGGTTCGGAACAAAATTCCCATCCATTACGTCGAATTGAATTCGATCTACTCCTGCGTTTTCAAGATTTTTTACGCAAGCACCCATATTTGCCCAATCTGCAGGCAAAACAGATGGAATTATTTGAATTGGACGATTTACACCTATTGGATTTGATGAATTAAATTCAGTCATTTAATTTTAAAAATATTTAATAAAGATACTATAAATAGTTCATTATTACTAATTTAACGTCACGGCCTGATAAAGTAACATCTGCAAAGAGTTAAAAAAAAGTTTATTCCAATGAATAATTCTTATCAAAATTTCATTTTTGTGAGACTATATTTTTAACCTTTTAGAAAAATTCTTTATCTATTATTAAAATTGTGGATCAAACTTTAATTCAGGAAATACTCGAAGTAGTCGAACAGGCTGCTATAGCTTCAGCAAGGCTTACAGGACTTGGTAAAAAAGATGAGGCTGATGCCGCTGCAGTAGAAGCTATGCGGCTTCGTATGGGAAAAATTGAGATGAAAGGTAAAATTGTTATTGGCGAAGGAGAAAGAGATGAAGCTCCTATGCTCTATATAGGAGAGGAAGTCGGGAGTGGAAAAGGCCCAGGTGTAGATTTCGCAGTAGATCCATGCGAAGGAACTAATTTATGCGCTAATAATCAGAGAGGTTCTATGGCTGTTTTAGCAGCCTCGGATAGTGGAGGTTTATTTAATGCTCCAGACTTTTATATGAATAAACTTGCTGCACCACCAGCGGCAAAGGGTAAAGTTGATATAAGAAATACAGCTACAGAAAATCTTAAAATATTAAGTAATTGTTTAAATTTATCAATAGATGAACTAACTGTTGTGGTTATGGATAGAGCTAGGCATAAAAAATTAATTAGTGAAATTAGAGAATGCGGAGCAAAAGTCCAACCTATTTCAGATGGTGATGTTCAAGCAGCAATAGCTTGTGGATTCGCAGGAACAGGGA
>CAYSSQ010000039.1:0-9800 GCA_964433825.1 uncultured Prochlorococcus sp.
ACGAAAATCCTAATAAAGTTCCTGTGGAACTGAACCGCACTAGCTTGTATTTAGGTGTGCTGTTTATTTTAGTTTTGGGAATTTTATTTTCCAGTTATTTCTTTAATTAATCTAAAACTATGAGTAACAAAAAAATGAAAGCGCCTGATGGCAGAATCCCAGATAGACTTCCTGATGGTAGGCCTGCTGTAGCTTGGGAAAGAAGATGGACTGAAGGTGCTCTACCTCTATGGCTAATAGCTACTGGAGGTGGTATCGCAGTGATTTTAGTTATTGGTGTATTCTTTGCAGGCTCATATAGCGGTGTAGGAGCAGGCGGTTAATTAATATTCGCAATAAAAGTTATAACTTCTATAACCAATAGTTATCTGTAAAAATTTTAACTTTTGACTCAGTTTCTTTTGAAGCACTATTCTTTTGTGTAATTAATCCATTAGAAAGACTTTTATGGGAACGACTTTCAGGTTTTTCATTGCAAATAATTTTTGCTGTCTCATATACAATTTTGTTAGCAACGTCAGTATTAATTTTTAAGTTATTAATAATCATTTCAACTGATACTTCCTGATTTGTTTGATGCCAGCAATCATAATCTGTGACCATCGAGAGGGATGAATAGGCTATTTCAGCTTCTTTAGCAAGTCTTGCTTCTGTATGGTTAGTCATACCTATAATTGAACATCCCCATTGTCGATATAAATTAGATTCTGCTCTTGTAGAGAAGGCAGGTCCTTCCATAGCTAAATAAGTCCCGCCACGATGTAATTGCCTTCCTCCAGAAATGATCCTTTCGCTGACATCGCCAAGAATATTTGAAAGATTATTGCAAAAAGGATCACCCATATTTACATGCGCAACTACACCTTCATTAAAAAAAGTAGCAGGTCTATGGTGAGTTCTATCAATAAATTGATCTGGGATAACAATATCTAATGGTCGAATTTGTTCTTGGAGTGATCCAACTGCTGATGGAGCGATAATCCATCGCACTCCTAATGATCTAAGAGCCCATATATTAGCTTTATAAGGAATCTCAGTTGGATTAAATTTATGATTTCTTCCATGCCTTGCTATAAAAATTAATTCAATATTTCCAATCTTAAAAATTCTTATTGAGTCAGAGGGTTTACCATAAGGAGTATCAATATCAATTTCTTTTGAGCAATCTATTGAATTTATTGAATAGAATCCACTGCCACCAATTACTCCTAATTTAGATTCCTTAATTGGTAACAAATGCTCTTTATTCATTGCTGCAAAAATGAGTTTTAATCATCTAGTACTAATTGGAGGGGGACATTCAAATGTTCTTTTAATGCGTAAGTGGTTAATGAATCCTTCTTTAATGCCCAAATGTCCTATAACTATTATATCTAATGATTTTAATTTGGTATATTCTGCGATGTATCCAGGTGTTATTGCAGGCGAATTTAAACTTGATGAAACTTTAATAGATATCTATTCATTAGCTAATAAAGCAAAGATTGCTTTTATAAAAGATGAGATTAGTGATATAAATTTCATACAAAGAAAAGTTTTGTTTGACAAACGTCCTTACATAAAATATTCAAAACTTATTTTAAATTTTGGAAGTCAAACAAAAATTGAAAGAGAATTTATTGAATTAGTTAGAAGTAAATTAGCTTTTCCCATTAAACCTTTTAAGAAGTCTTATCAAATAATAAAAAGTGAGGATACTAAAAATAACAGTAAAGAATTGCCTTTTGTCATAATAGGAAGTGGTTTGGCTGCGATAGAAATGGCTTTCGCTTTAAGAAAAAGGTGGAGAAATCGAAGAATAATCTTAGTTTGCGATCCTAAAAAAGTTCATAATTCAATTATTGAAAAATTAAATATTGAAGATATTTTTCTTAAAAAGAATATAGATTTTCTGCATGGTAAGGTTCTTTTATGTACAGGTAATAAGTGTCCACTTTGGATAGCGAAAAACTCTTTAAAGCTAGATAAACAAGGAAGAATAAACACAAATATGAGATTACAAGTTAATGATTTTCAAGATGTTTTTGCAGTTGGTGATTGTGCCGTAATAACAAAAATGAAAAGGCCAGCATCTGGTGTATATGCAGTTAGAGCGGTTGATACATTAGCAATTAATATTAAAAATGAATTCATTGGTAAAAGACTAACTAATTGGTACCCGCAAAAACAAGGTTTGCAAATAGTCAAAGTTTTTAATGATTCTCTAGAAACTTTTGCTATCTTTGGAAACTTAATATTTAAATCTTCTTCATTTTTTGGAAAGTTGAAAAATAAGATTGATAAAAATTTTATAAAAAAATTTAAATTTCTAGAAATGAAAATTGAGCAAAGTGAATTTAATATCGACTGTAGAGGTTGCGCTGCCAAAATATCTCAAAGGGATTTGAATAAAGCATTAAAAGACTCAAAATTAGAAAGATTTGCCAATAATCCAGAAGATGCCGCGAAAGTTTTAAAATTTGATAATAAAATATTACTTCAAAGTGTAGATGGATTTCCTGCTCTCATTAGTGATCCATGGCTTAATGCCAGAATTACAATATTGCATGCATGTTCTGATTTATGGGCATGTGGAGCAAAATTATATTCAATAAATACTTCTATTTCTTTGCCGAAAGTGGAAAGAGATTTTCAAAATTATCTATTTACTCATAGTTTGAACGGGATTAATTCTCTAGTAGACGATCTAAAAGGAGAAGTTATTGGTGGGCATACCTATGAATCTAGAAGTTTATCTAGTGCGCCTTACTCTCTAGGAATTGATATTTCAATAACAGTTAATGGTTTGTTGGGTGAAGGAAATAAGCCTTGGCAAAAATCAGGTATGGAATGTGGCGATATTCTCTTAATGTCAAGGCCACTAGGAGTAGGAATATTTTTTGCTGCTCAGATGAGAAATATTAATTTGTCAAGCAATGCTTACGAAGTTATGAATAATTTATTAATCAGTCAGCAAAATCTAATTGATGATATTTATTTACTTCAAAAGAAATTAGGAAAAAATATTATAAATGCATGTACTGACATAACTGGGTTTGGTTTTTTAGGCCATCTTAAAGAAATGGTTGATGCTTCAAATGAAAATAGGCTTAAAAATAATAAAAAGAAAATTAAAGCATTAATAGACTTATCTTTATTAAGGGCATATCCTCAAATATTTGAATTGATTTCAAAAGGAGTAAAAAGTTCTTTATTTGAGGAGAATAGTAAGGTTTATGATGAGATTTTTTCCAATAGTTTTCAAGAACAATCGATTTGCTTTGTGCAACAAAAAAATATATTTTTAAATTCATTGTCAGAGAGAATAGAATTGCTTTTGGATCCTCAAACTTGTGGCCCTCTTCTTATTAGTTGTAATCAAAAGTATGAAAAATATCTAAATAAAAATTGGTATAAAATTGGAATGGTTCTTTAAATTTAGATTATTTCTTTAAATTATCTATTTGTAAATAACGTAATCGTTTGAGTTCTTCTCCTATAGCTTTGCCTTCAAACCAACCTTCTTTCATTAATGCAGTTCCATCTTTATTACTTTTGATATTTTTGTATCTAAATAACCATTTGAAAAATGGTTTCCAAAATAATCCTCCATCGCAAATTAGTAATTTAATAGCATCTGAATCAATATGATTTTCTTCAATCAATTTTGTCCATTGTGACGGAGAATAATCTTTATATTTTGCAGATTCAATTTTTATAATATTTTTTAATCGAAAATAATTATCTAGGATGGCCTTCTCTTTTTTATTAACATAGAATCTTTCACATTGTTCTTTTAGTGATTCAGAATCTTTCAAAAGAAAAAGGATTAAATTTCCGTTTAATCTCTTAATCCAAGATAATCCTCTTAAGAACTTTTTATTCACTTTAATATTTTTGTTTATTAGTGAAATTACATCCCACTCATATAAATTAATTAATACAACTGATAAATTATCATTATTTAATATTTCAGATAATTCCATTCTTAAACGAATACTTATGGAAGGAGGAAATTTGATCCTCGATTCATTTTCTGAACTTTTCCAGGGCCACTCTTTGATTGAATTTTGAGCTTGAGTAAGAGATTCTTCAGAGATATTGAAATTTAATCTAGACGCATATTTAGCACCTCTTAGAATTCTGCTTGGATCATCTTCTACGCTCTTCCCATGCAGAAAATGTAGTTCTTTATTTTTAATATGATTCAAGCCATCAAATAAGTCATAAAGTTCTTGCTCTTGGATTTCAAATGCCATCGCATTTATGCTGAAATCTCTCCTTTTTAAGTCTGCTTTAATTGTGGAATCTTTAACTGATGGATTTAATCCAGGTGCTAAATAAATCTCTTCTCTAGCAGAGGCGATATCTACTTTTATATCTTCAATATTTAATTCGACGGTATTATATAAATCAAACTCTTTAATAAGACATAATTCAACATTTTTAATATTTTTTTTTATAAATTTTGCCAGTGAGAGTGAGGAACCTTCAATAATAATATCTAAATCTATAAAATTACCAGTTTGCTTTTTATGAATCTTTTTAATTAATAAGTCTCTTATATAGCCGCCTACAATAGCAATTTTTACATCATTTATCTGGCTATACTCCAATATTAGATTAAATATTCCAAATGGTAGATTTTCTAATTCTTTAAAAAGGTAACTATTTATTTTGCACATTTGAAATTTAATTTATTGATCTTATGGGAGCTAATCTTGGATCTAAGATTTTACTACCTTTGTCACCAAACTTAACTGCTATAGAAATCTTCTCTCCACTGCCAAAAATATGTATAATTTCACCTTTGCCAAATTTTGCATGAATTAATTCATCACCAACTTTCCAGAATTTTCCTTTACTTGGTCCAGAATAAAGTCTTCTGACAGCATTAATAGGTTTATTCTCAATAACAGAATTATCACGATCAACTCTTGTCAAACGGTCTAGATGTCTATCTCTTTTGATATATGCTCCGCCTGTTTGAGGAATTTCTCCATCTAGTAGCTCTTGTGGGATTTCCGACAGAAAAATTGATGGTATGGTAGCTTCTCTCATCCCTCCCCATAATCTTCTCTCTCTTGCATGAGATAAGAATACTCTTTCTTGCGCTCTCGTAATGCCTACGTAACATAATCTTCTCTCCTCTTCAAGTAAAGATGGAGAATCAATAGAACGATAGCTTGGGAAAAGTCCCTGCTCTAAACCTGATATGAAAACATTTTTAAATTCAAGTCCTTTACTATTATGTAATGTCATTAAAGTAACTGAATTTGCAAGATTTTTCTTTGATTCATGATCGGTTGTCAACGCTGCTGATGCTAAGAATCCTTCCGCATTCCCATTCTCCGTTTCTTCTTCATATTGAGTCGCAGCATTAACTAATTCTTGAAGATTATTTCTTCTATCTTCAGATTCATCTGTACCGCTCATAATAAGTTCATTAAGATATCCGCTCTTTTCAAGAATAAGTTGTAGCAATTTTGCTGGACCTGAATTTGCAAGATAACAACTTAATTCATTCATTAATTCTGTAAATTGATTTATTCCTTTTGAAGATCTACCAATGGTTTCAATTAAACTCGCCTTATCATTAATAACTTCCCATAAAGGAAGGTTTAATTGATTTGATATATCATTGAGCTTTTGAATAGTTGTTTTCCCTATTCCCCTTCTAGGGACATTAATGATCCTCAGAAGACTTATATTATCTGCATTATTGACCAGTACTTTTAAATAAGCGATCGCATCTTTTATCTCTCTCCTATCGTAAAAACGTAAACCACCGAATATGGTATAAGGTATCCTCCATCTGACGAGAGATTCCTCTAAAACTCTTGATTGAGCTCTTGTGCGATATAAAATTGCAAAATTGTTCCACTTTGGTTGAGAATTTTTATTGTTCAATATTTTTATTTTGTTTATTATTGCTTCAGCCTCTGATATTTCATCATCACAACTAAATAATTTAATAGGATCTCCATCTCCTTTTGTGGCTCTTAAAATTTTATCTATTCTTTCAACATTATTTTCAATTAAAGTGTTGGCTGCATTAAGTATATTTGATGAAGATCTATAATTTTCTTCAAGTTTCACAATTGACTCATTTCCCTCAAGAGATTGACTCTTGAAGTCATCTTGAAAACCTATTAAAATTCTAAAATCTGCGGCCCTAAAACTATAAATACTTTGATCGGCATCCCCTACTACGAAGATTGATCTATTATCCCATTTAGAAAAATCACTTGAATCAATCCTCCCTGTGGTAATTAATTTAATTAGTTCATATTGAGTCCTATTTGTATCTTGATATTCATCTATTAAGATATGCCTAAATCTTTTATGCCAATAATCTCTAACAGATTCATTTTGTTTTAGTAAGAAAACTGGTAGTAAAAGTAAATCATCGAAGTCAAGTGAATTGTTTTTTGAAAGTGCAATCCTATATCTCCTATATACATCAGCAATTGTCTCATCAAAATGATTTTCTGCTTTATCTTTAACTTGATCAGGGTTAAGACATTGGTTCTTTGAATTGCTAATAGCCCATTTTATTTTTTTGGGGTCATACTTTTTTGGATCTAGGCTCATATCTTGAGTAACGATTTCTTTTACTAAAGTTTGAGAATCAGTTTCGTCATAAATAGAAAATCTTCTATTCCATTTAAGTCCATCGGGATCTTGATATTTTTCAATATCAAATCTTAATAATCGTGAAAATAATGAGTGAAAAGTGCCTATCCATAGATCTTGTAATCTGTCTTGATGAATATTTGCTCTCAATTGATTTTGATCTACAGGATTTAATGTTGACCAAGGCTGGCCAAATCGATTGGTACAGAGTGCTTTGGCTAAAATTATTTCTAACCTCTCTTTCATCTCTTTTGCTGCTTTATTTGTGAAAGTCACGGCTAAAATATTGTATGGGTGAATACCATTATTTTCAATTAAGTTAGCAATCCTATGAGTAAGAGCTTTAGTTTTACCACTTCCAGCGCCAGCTACAACTAGAAGCGGTCCATTGATATGCGATACCGCTTTATACTGTTCATTATTTAATGATTCAAAAAGATAATTGTTAGTTTCGGACACCATAGATTAATAATTTCTAAGCAAGTACTTTTTTATTCTTCCTTTTGATGAATAGAGTGAGTTTGGCCCTCAATTTGCTCCAGTGCTTTTTGTAATTCTTTTATCTCACAATTACTTGTAATTATATCCTCAGACATTTGTTGGGAAATTCTTAACTTTTTGCTTCTCTTGATTATTTCTGCTTCTAACCTTACTTTGTAATTTGAGATAAGTTTTTTTGATAGGATTAAATCTTTATTGTCCAAAATTCTAGGAATATTTATCTAATGTTAACGCATTTATTAGGAAAATTCTCTCAAGCTTTGATAAATGAAAGTAATATTCTTAGATGATTTATTTTTTCATTAAGAAGAGTTGCTTTATGTTTTTTTTTTAACTCAGGAAGATTGATGTGTATTATTCTTATTAGGTTAACTTTCTCAAGTAAGTAATCTAATTCTTAAAAAAGAATGCAAAATTTAAAAAAACATGATTTCATAGACAATCAAAATCTTTTATCAAATTTAGAGAAAGCAGAAATTGAAAATATTAAAGAATTTATAAATACATCAAATTCTAGATTAGATGCAATTATTTCTATAACAAACAATTCTCATGCAATAGCTGCTGATGCTGTAACAGCTATGCTATGTGAGAATCAAGATTCACTTAATTCAAGTCAAAGTGTTAATACAACTAATAAGATGTCAGTCTGCCTGCGCGATGGAGAAATAATTATTAGATATGTTACATACTTACTTCTAACACATGAGGAGACAATACTAAATAAAAGTTGTTTAAAGGATTTAAAGAAAACTTACTTGGCTTTAGGAGTTCCATTAGATAATGCTATTAGAATCATTGAACTAATTAGAGATGCAACAATTTCTGATATCAAAACTACTGTTGATTCTGCAATTAATGAGAAATCTTTTTTGAATGATTTAATACAAGATACAGAATTATATTTTCAAAAAATTCTGACGTTATTTAAATAGATAGTTCTCTAATCTCTGATGAATGAGATGTCTGTATTATTGAATGATTTGATTTATCTTTTATTATTGAATATCTAAATCTTACATTTTCTGATAAAAAGTTTATTTTCTCAAATGAAATAGTGGAGTTATATTCGGTTGTAATGTTTAAGCCTCCCTCCTGATCAAGGTAGTAATTAGAAAATGAATGTATTAATTCTGCATATCCTTTATTTTTGAGAATAAAACCTGTGGAGGAACAATTTTTTGAGAATATTAATATAGTTTCATCAACCTTAACTATTTGTTCGTCAGTCCAATCACTTTTTGCTTCCCATATAATTTTGATTGCAAAAGGCGACTTTAATTGAAAGTTAAAATTTTTTAAAACTTCGCTAGCTTCTTCGCTATCAAGATTAATTTTAGAAATTATTATATTACTATTTGTATTTTCAAATTCTTGAAATGCAAGAGAGTGAGTGCTCCGAATGGATTTCCAAGATCCTATACTATTATCAATAAATGAATTAATTGTTTCTACTTTCTTCTTCAAGTTTTTCTTCTACAGAATGGTACGTTGCTTTTTGAATCATTCGGACCATTGAATCAATCATAAAATTTTTTGCTGATGTAACTTTTAAACCTGATGGAGTTGTTGATATCTGCTCACCTGGTCGGTTATAAGATGTTGGCCTATAAGAGGACATTTAAGCTTATTTAACAAATTAGATATTAATTCTTGCATAAATTAATACTTAAAAAAAGAAATTTTGCAAAATGTCATATCTTTTTTTATTTATAAATTATTTTGGAATATTTTTAGCTAAACCAGATATTGTAGCGAGAGCGAACATCCCTAATAGAGCTATACCAAGAAATAAACCTGCACCTTGACTTACACCTGCACCTACTGCAACGAGGATTGAATCACTTATAAAAAGACTTATAAGAAGTGCTGGGGTGAAGATTCTCCAACGAGTTCCCCCAATACCAATAGCGTAACTTAAGAAATCGAAAAGCCCAGTCATTAGTAATCCAGTCATTAAAAAGAAATTTTCCTCTAATTGATTCTGATTAAAACTTTCTATCCTTTTCATTGCTTTTTTTCCAACTAAGCGTTTGACAGGCTTACGTCCATAATTTCTTGCAATGAAGAATGCTGCTTGGCAAAATACAATATCTGAAATGATTATTGTTAAGTAACCAGTTTTGAAACCCAGCAATGATCCTGCTAATAGAGAATATGCAGAACTTGGGAGTGCAGGCAAAATGATACTTATTCCTCTTAAAATAAATATTCCAAATGGAGCCCAGATACCCATACTCTCAACTTGGTTCCTAAGTGGCTCAATACCAAAATTTTGTATCAAATAGATCAGTATTACAGCTAAAGCGACTAAAAAAATGATCAAAAAGAATTTTTTTAACTTTCTCATTATTTTTAAACTTGCGACCTAGAGCATAAATTAAGTTATCAAGAACTTAAACTAATTAATAATCTTAAAAGTTTTCAACTTGGTTAGATTAATAACACTTTTAACAGCTTGATAAATTTTTTCTTAATTATCCTAACACCTTTGTTGTAAAGAGCATGTAAAGCAAATCAACCTTCGTAAAAATAATATGAAAGGGAATGAAAAGTTTGTTTTAAACTCGTCATTTTTTGCTATTTATTAAAGTATTTAAAACCTTTGTTATAAGAATTTCAAGAATTAATTTTTTTATGGAAAAGTAGTTATTCTTCTATAACACTCTCAGGTCATTCTCTTT
>CAYSSQ010000040.1:0-9292 GCA_964433825.1 uncultured Prochlorococcus sp.
TTATTCATTGGAATAAACTTTTTTTAACTCTTTGCAGATGTTACTTTATCAGGCCGTGACGTTAAATTAGTAATAATGAACTATTTATAGTATCTTTATTAAATATTTTTAAAAAATAAATGACCGAAATTAATTCATTTACACAAAGTGGCGTCAATCGTCCCGTTCAAATAATCCCTTCTGTTTTGCCTGCAGATTGGGCAAATATGGGTGCTTGTGTCAAGGATCTTGAAGAAGCAGGCGTTGATAGAATTCAATTTGATGTAATGGATGGGAATTTTGTACCAAATCTTACCTTTGGTCCAGAAATGATTGCAGCATGCAGAAAATATTGTGATGTTCCTTTTGAAACTCAACTTATGGTTAGTCAATATAATTGCGAAACAATGCTAGATGCATATGTAAAAGCATCAACTGGGCCTAATGGAGAGCCAGGAGTTGTAATAGCTCATGTTGAAGCCAATGTTCATTTACACAGAATATTGGGTCGAATCAGGGACCTAGGAGGTTCTCCATCAGTAGCATTGAATCCACATACTCCATTTGAGATGATAAAAGATGTAATGGATATGGTTGATCATGTCCTTGTCATGACTGTAAATCCAGGCTTTGGAGGTCAAGCATATATTCCTACAATGTTAAATAAGATTAGGCAGATAAGAGATTTCGTTATTAAAAACAATTTGAATGTTGACATTGAAGTTGATGGAGGGATTAAAGCTAATTGGACTATTTCACAGTGCGCTGCAGCAGGAGCAAATTGCTTCATAGCAGGGAGTGGAATGTTTGCATATCCAACACTAAAAGAAGGTTGCGATGAATTAAGAGCAGTCGCTAAAGATGCGCAAAATGGAAATATAATTGCTGAACCTAATTGAATAATAAATTAACTATAAGAACCATCCATAACTATGAAGTCCTAAGCCTAAAAAGTTAACTCCGATATAACAAATTAAGACAATAAAAAATCCAAAAGTAGCCAATGCTGCAGGCTTTCTTCCTTGCCAACCTTTACTTATTCTCATATGAAGATAAGCTGCGTAAAACAACCATGATATTAGTGCCCATGTCTCTTTTGGATCCCAACTCCACCATGTACCCCATGCTTCATTTGCCCATACTGCACCACTTATAAGTCCCAGAGTCAGAAGAAGAAATCCAAATAATATTGATCTATAACTTAAAGTATCTAATTTTTCGACAGAAGAGAATTTAACTGGTTCCATTATTGAATCAATCGAATTTAGACTAGTTAGCCTGTAACCACCTATTCCAAAAGAGTTGCTTCTTATTTGTAAAGGTTGGTTCTTTTCAATAAAAAGGACAGATGCTGATAATAAAGAACCAATAATAAGCGCAGCATAACTTAACATAACTACGGTCACATGCATGATTAGCCAACTAGATCTTAAAGCAGGAACAAGATTTGAAGACATTCTTAAATCTTCAGGGAGAACGAAGCAAGCGAAACCTAGAGCCAGCAAAACCATCGGATTTGTCACTGCGGGAATCATTGGGGATTGATACTCTTTTTCTAAAACTAATTGTCCAAATATTATTCCCCACGCCAGAAAGCAAAGCGATTCATAAAGATTACTAACAGGGAAATGAGAGGAAATAATCCACCTTGAGATTAGTTGAATAGCAAGCAAAAAGTTAACTAATATGGCGATATTTCTATTAAAAGAAGATAATTTATTAATTAATGCATTAAATAAAGTGAAGGGTAATGAAATTAGTAAAATATAAAAAACTATCAAACCCAAGCTTGAGACAGGATCAATTATTAGATTTTTCAAAGTTTCATCCAACACTATTAAAAAGCTTGCCTTTTAAAAATAAAATATAATTTAGAAATATAATTTAGAATTAAAGAATTAGAGTATATCTTTATAAAAATTAAGCATATATTAATTTTTAACAATATTTAGAGTGTAAAATCATCACCAAGATAAAACTTCTTAACTATTGGATTATTCGCAACATCTTTAGAAATTCCGTAAGCTAAGATTTTTCCTTCGCTTAAAACATAAGCCTTGTTCGTAATCAGGAGAGTTTCCCTAACATTATGATCAGTTATTAAAATGCCAACTCCACTCTTACTTAATTTTACTATTAATTTTTTTAAATCATTTACTGCCAAAGGATCTATCCCAGCAAAAGGTTCATCTAAAAGTAAATACTTTGGTCCCTTCTGGCCAACAGATATTGCTCTAGCTATTTCACATCTTCTTCTTTCACCTCCGGACAATTGGAATCCATAATTATCAACAAATTTAATTAAATTAAATTCATTAACAATTTTTTCTCTTCTATTCCTTATTAGAGATTTACTTAATAAAGAATTTTGTAAGGCCAAGTCAATATTATCTTTTACTGTTAGATCTCTAAAAATACTAGCCTCTTGAGGCAAATATCCCAATCCTAATTTTGATCTAATTGGTAAAGGTAAATTAGTTATTAACCTATCATTCATAAAAATATCGCCTTTGTTAGGTTTTAAATTCCCTACAGCCATATTAAATGTTGTTGTTTTACCAGCCCCATTAGGTCCTAATAATCCAATAATTTCTCCGGGTCTTACAGTTATTGAAATATTTTCTACAATTTTTTTTCCACTAATATTTAAAGATACTTTTTTAATTTCTAATTTCATTAGTTCAATTTAGTATTTTTAAAAAAGGAATATCATTTTGGCTTAATTTTTTATTAAGGTGAAGTTTTTCCAATAATTTTTCTAAAGATATGCAGAAAGAATGTAAATCAACCCCTAGATTTATATTAGATCTTTTTTTAATTCTTCCAAGACCTTCACCTAGTAATATAATTGCACCATTATTATTACCTTTATTCAAATGAAATTGCGATACCGAAACTTGCAATATCCCTTGAATAATTTGCCTTTCATCACCATCTAATTCGTTCCATATATCCTCTAATGCATCATGAGCCTCGTACCATTTTTGAGAGTTAAATAAATTCAATGCATCTTTAAATGATTTTTTAAATTTATCAGAGGTAAGATCATTCATTTAAATTATTTTTTTAAAATTCTTTTTTTATTTAATTTTCTTAATCGTATCGACTCAGGAGTAACTTCAAGCATCTCATCAGGTCCAATATACTCTAAAGCTCTTTCTAAAGTAATTTCTAAGGGAGATTGCAAAGTATCTAATTCTTCAGCTCCAGCGGATCTCATATTTGTTAGTTGTTTAGTTTTACATATATTGATCTCTAAGTCTTGAGGCCTATTATGTTCACCAATAATCATTCCTTTATAAACTTTTACTCCCGGTTTAATAAAATACACACCTCTATCTTCTGCATTTTTTAAAGCATAAAATGTTGCCACTCCCTCTTCAAAAGCGATGAGGACTCCATTTCTTCTTGTTTCAAAATCCCCTGATTTTGGCCTATATTCATAAAATGAATGACTCATAATTCCCTCACCACGAGTTAATCTTACAAATTCACCTCTAAATCCTATTAAACCCCTTGATGGAACTAAAAATTCTATCTGAGTTCTACTATCTGCACTAGTCTGCATATTTTGCATCTCTGCTCTACGTGAGCCTAATTTTTCAATACAAGAACCTACTGCTGATTCTGGGATATCAAGAACCAAAGTTTCAATTGGTTCGCATTCAATTCCATCAATTTCTCTAAAGATAACTTGAGGCTGTGAAATTTGGAACTCAAATCCCTCTCTTCTCATTGTTTCTATTAGTATTCCCAAGTGAAGCTCTCCTCTTCCAGAGACGGAAAATCTATCAGGAGACTCTGTCTCTTCAAACCTTAATGCTACGTTTGTTAAAAGTTCTCTTTCAAGCCTATTTTTTAACTGTCTACTAGTAACAAATTTGCCTTCCTTACCTGCGAAAGGCGAATCATTTACAACAAATGTCATTTGCAATGTAGGTTCATCAACTTTTATTAACGGCAAAGGACTAGGAGATTCTGGACAAGCAATAGTTTCGCCAATGTTAACATCTTCAAAACCTGACAATGCAATAATATCTCCCGCAAAAGCTTCATTTATTTCGACTCTCTGTAAACCTTCAAAACCAAGTAGTTTACTAACCTTCCCCTTAATAATTTTACCTGTTTCTTTTATCAAATTAGCTTGTTGTCCAGCTTTAATCGTTCCATTATGTATTTTCCCGATAACAATTCTTCCAAGAAAATCTGAATAATCTAAGGTTGTGATCTGAAGTTGTAAAGGCTTATCGGTTTTACCTACAGGAGGAGGAACATGTCTTAATATCGCTTCAAATAAAGGCATCATATTTTCACTTTTATCATCCATATCTTCCTTCGCTATTCCTGACAATCCACTTCCAAAAAGATATGGGAAATCACACTGATCATCATCAGCACCTAATTCCAAAAACAAATCAAGTACTTTATCTACTGCTATTTCGGGAATTACCCTTGGTCTATCTATTTTATTAACAAATACTATTGGTCTCAAACCTTTCTCTAATGCCTTTTTAAGAACAAATCTAGTCTGAGGCATAGGACCCTCATTGGCATCAACAATTAAAAGACAACCATCCACCATCCCAAGAACTCTCTCAACTTCACCGCCAAAATCAGCGTGTCCAGGAGTATCGATAATATTAATCCTTGTATTTTTATAATTTACTGCTGTATTTTTTGAAAGAATAGTAATTCCTCTCTCCCTTTCCAAATCATTTGAATCAAGAACGCAAGTTGGAACAACTTCGTTATCTCTAAAAATTCCAGACTGAGATAATAAAGCATCTACAAGTGTTGTTTTTCCATGATCCACATGAGCAATTATTGCTACATTCCTGATCTCTCTTACTGATGAAGGCATATTTTAAATTTACAAAAACTTTATAAACCTTATTAGGTTAGCTTAAAGAAGGTATTTTACGAAGAAAATAATTTATTCAACAAAGAATAAATTTTAAGGAATTTATAATCTTTATATTAAGTTAGAAAAAATTAATTTCTCTATTTGCTTGCTCAAAAATCTTTAAAGCATCAATAGATCCTTCATATCTCCAATGCCAAGGCTCATAATCGACATTCTTGTGTGTTTTATCAAAGGATAATCTAAAGTGATATTTTGCTGCGTTTCTTTTCAGCCATTTAAAGGCTCTTGTATCTTCAAATTCAACTTCAAAATCTGTTTTTCTATTTTGAGCATCCCCAATATCAATAGCAAATCCAGTACTATGTTCAGAATATCCTGGAGGCGCTGATACCTTGGCCCTCTCAATTGCAACTTGATTTCTTGCAGCTTTAAGCGAATAAAATATTTCATTCTGCAATTTAACCGACCTAAAGCCACTCAAAAGAGTCAGAAAAACTCCATCTTTTTCTGCATCAGACTTCATTTTTAAAAGTGATGAATACATATCTTTATGAACAAGTATGTCAGGTTGTATTTCTACAAGGTTATTATTTGATATTTCTTTGTAGGGAAGATGCCCCAATAGTTTTTTATTAGTTGTTGTATTTAATGATCTAGATGCTAAGACTTTTTGATAACGCTGCCAAAACAATGGGGTTAAAAATAGAAATAATGAAGCTATAAATAATACTATCTTGAATATAAAAAACCTATTATTTCTTAAATATTCTCTCTGAGCCTCTTGAATAACATAATTATTATTTGTTGCGTTCTCGTTTTCCAATATTTAGAAAGTAATAAAAAACATGTTTCGATATTAACTATTTTTTTAAGAAAAGCACTTTTCTCGTAAAAATAGATGTAGTTTTTAATAAGGAATAATTTTTTAACATGCTAAGAGTTGCCGTTATTGGTGGAGGACCAAGTGGTTCATGCGCTGCTGAAATCCTCGCCAAAGCTGGAATTAAAACATGGCTTTTTGAGAGAAAGTTAGATAATGCAAAACCTTGTGGAGGCGCCATACCATTATGTATGGTTTCAGAGTTTGATTTACCCGAATCAATAATTGACCGAAAAGTGAGAAACATGAGAATGATATCTCCTTCCAATAGAGAGGTCGATATTAGTCTTGATAAGGTTTATGGAAAAAGTGAAAACGAATATATTGGAATGTGTAGAAGAGAAGTTATGGATGCTTTTATGCGAGACAGGGCTGCTGATCTCGGAGCAACATTAATTAATGGATTAGTTACAACTATTAAAACAGGAGAAAACAAGCAGGGCCCATATGAAATAACCTTCTCTGATTTCGGGAATGAAAATAATAAAGTTGAAATCAAAACTATAACAGTAGATCTAATAGTAGGAGCTGACGGAGCAAACAGTAGAGTTGCGAAAGCTATGGATGCTGGTGATTACAATGTAGCTGTTGCTTTTCAAGAGAGAATAAAATTACCAAAAGAAGAAATGAGTTACTATGAAAATCTTGCAGAAATGTACGTTGGTAAAGACGTTTCTCCAGACTTTTATGGATGGGTCTTTCCCAAATATGATCATGTTGCTGTTGGTACAGGTACAATGCAAAAAAACCAATCCCTTATTAAAAGTCTCCAAGCTGGCGTAAGAACCCGAGCCCAGAAAAGACTTGTAAATGGAGAAGTTATAAAGGTTGAAGCACATCCCATCCCAGAACATCCAAGACCAAGAAGAGTCGTTGGTAGAATGGCTTTAGTTGGAGATGCAGCTGGATATGTAACCAAGAGTTCTGGTGAAGGAATTTATTTTGCAGCTAAGAGCGGAAGGATGTGTGCTGAAGAGATCGTTCAAGCTTCAAATAATGGTAAAACTATCCCAACAGAAAATGATTTAAAAAATTACCTTAAGAAATGGGATAAAAAATATGGTACAACATACAAAGTTCTTGAGATTTTGCAAAATATTTTCTATAGGAATGATTCTGCTAGAGAAGCATTTGTTGAGATGTGTGATGATATGGATGTTCAAAGATTAACATTTGATAGTTATTTGTATAAAAGAGTTGTTGCCATGAAACCCCTACAACAACTTAAACTTACTTTTCTTACTCTTGGTTCAATTTTAAGAGGAAAAGCATTGGCACCATTAAAATATAAACCCGTTAAAAGTGCCGTAAGAGATGAAAAAGAAGTTGAGAAAATGCTTAAAAATTATAAGATTAAGGGTGGAATTAAAGTCAAGAATTAAATAAAGTAAAATCAGCTATTAACAAAGAGTAATTTCTTACTAAGCCTAATAAATTCAGACGATTATTTCTTAAATTTAAGTCATCACTTAAAATCATTACTCCCTTTTGATTATCAAAGATATTTGAAATTAAATCTAAATTCTCATCAAATTTTGACAATAAAGAAATATATTCCCAATCATTTGATTTTATTAAATCTTCTAGTATCTTTATAAATTCATATAACTTCTTTTCTGACTCTTTTTCAAAGAGGCCAGGATTTATAAATTCTTTTGATTCAAAAAGATTAGTTTGTAAGTCGCCTGAATTTGATAACTTACTCACCCTCATAATAATATTTTTGATTGCATCAAATTTGTTATTTTTTTTAAAAAAATATAAAGCATCAATTCTTTTTTTTATATCTATAAGTTTAAACAAACGATCTGGAGAAATATTATCAGAATTACAAATAGCATTTATCCAATTTTTATCTATAGATATTTCCTCAAGAAAACTAATTATTCTTTGTTTAGTAAATTCAATAAGTTCATTTCTAACTTTTTCATCATCAAATTCTAAATCTATTAATGATTCCTTCCAATATTTGATAGCTCTATTAATTAAATTTTTTAAATTAATATCAAAATCAAAATGCCATATGATTTGTATTAATCCATTAAGATTTCTTCTCAAGGCGAATGGATCAGAAGAACCAGTAGGTCTTTTCCCAATAGCAAAAATACTAATTAATGTTTCTAATTTATCTGAGATAGACAAAACAGCACCGTATTTTGAAGATGGCAATTTATCTTTATAAAATCTTGGTAGATAATGTTCAGATACGGCTAAAGAGATTTCTTCACTATAACCTTCATTTTTCAAGTATTTGCCTCCCATTAATCCTTGCAATTCAGGAAATTCAAAAACAATCTCACTACACAAATCATGTTTTGAATATTGACAGGAATCTTTAATTATCTCAAAGTCTAAAAAATCATTACTTAAATGCAGATTAATATTCTTTGCAATAAATAAAATCCTCTCTACTCGATCATAAAGATTTCCAAGGCCCTTAAGATAACTAATATTTTTAATTTTTTGATTTCTTTCATAGCAAGAGATATTTTTATCTGCCTCAATAAAAAATTTAGCGTCAGCAAACCTCGCTTTAAGAACTTTTTCATTACCTTTTTTTATTATATCTTTTGAATCTTCAAGTCCATTTGATATACAGAGAAAACTTGTGCTTAGGGTGCCTATAGAACTTATATCTAATTTATTTACTTCTTTTCTACTATTAAAAAGTGGGATATATCTTTGATGACTTTTCATAACTGTGCACAAAACTTCAGAAGGTAAAGTTAAATACTCATCAGAAAAATTCCCTATTACTAAATTTGGAAATTCAACAAGGTCAGTTAATTCATCTAACAATTCATTATCTAAATCAGGCAAGAGCTTAAGATTTTCTGAAGAAACTTTAATCAAATTCTCAATTTGATTTTTTCTTTCATTTCGATTTACTAAAACTCCATTTCTATTCAAAATTTGGAAATAATTATCCGTATTACTTATTTCAATCTCACTCTTAACTAATCTATGTCCTTTGGAAAAATTTCCTATTTTTAAATTAGAGTCGATTTCATCTATAGAGAAATTAAGAATTTCATCATTATAAAGAGATAAAATCCACCTGATTGGTCTTGAAAATCTAAAATTCCCATTACCCCATTTCATAAATCTTTGACCTTGAAGCGCTTTAATAGCCTTTGGTATTACTTCAGTTATTAAACCTTTAGTTGCTAATCCTTTTTCAATTTTTTTTCCAAAGACAAATTTACCTTTTTTAGTATCTTTTATATCTAAATCACTGATAGTTAAATCTAAACTTTTTGCAAAGCCAATAGCGGCATTTGTAGGAATTCCATTAATAAAAGCAGCCTCTGCTTTAGGACCTTTTCTAAATTCAGTTTTATCTTCTCCAAAATCTACAAGTCCTTCGAGATATAAAACTATTCTCCTCGGTGTTGAAGTACAGTATATGTTTTTATATTTAATGAAGTACTTTTCAAATTCATACTCAATGGTTGATTGGAATTGGTTTACAACAGAATTAGCAAACTCTGCTGGTAATTCTTCCGTTCCAATCTCAAGTAAATAAGTAGACAAAAAAATTTCTTAACTATTACAACTATAATTTACTA
>CAYSSQ010000041.1:0-8966 GCA_964433825.1 uncultured Prochlorococcus sp.
ATTAACTCTTAATATTTCTTGGGAAGATTTTGATCAATATGAAAAGCTTAAAATACGTATTAAGGAAGAAAAAAGAATATTAAAAATTTTAGAAAAACAAGCTTCTAAAAAATTATCTGAAGAAATAATTATTGCACTAAAATTTCTCGTAGATGGAAGTTTGATTTCAATAAAAGCTCCACAAATTAATAGAAAAATTATCCCCGCGATTATTTGCAAAAAAATTTATGATACCAAAAAACTTAAAACCATAATCTGCTTAACTTTGGATAATATTTTTATTTTAATTAAGCCAAGTTTTGTAGTAAATATTTTTCCTGATATTGAGAATTTAAATCTTTCGAATTTAAATATTCCTGATATGTATTTTGCAGGAGAAGTACTACAAGGTGATAATAATTCAAAGTTTTTTGTTGATAAAATAGATCAAATTTCTAAAAATTATGATCTTAAAAAACCGCAATATGATTTAGCTAATGAAGTTATTAATCAAAAGAAATTAATCCATAAATTAGATGATGAAATAGTTAAAAATCCTGCTTATGAGATTGGCGACTTTAAAAAATTAAAAAGATATAGGAAAAGAATAATATCACTTGAATTAGAAATCAATGAAAGAAATAAGTTATTAAAAGAAAAGGAAAACTTTAATTGGAAAAGATTCACTGATTTAAAACAAATACTAAATCATTTTGGCTGTCTCAATGAAAATGAATTGACTGAAATTGGAAAATCAATAAGTACATTAAGAACTGAAAATGAATTATGGTTAGGTCTTGTTTTATTAAGCGGATATCTTGATGAATTAACTCCTCCAGATTTGGCAGCAGTTATTCAAGGAATATGCGTAGAGATTAGGAGGCCTGATTTGTGGTGTAATAATAAGCCCTCTAATAGGGTGAATGAAGTTTTAAATGAAATAAATATAATTAAAAAACTAATTTCAGTACAACAAAGTAAATATGATATTGATGCACCTCTTTATTTAGAAAAAGATTTGACGGGTATTATCTCAGAATGGGCTAAAGGCAAAAAATGGAAAGAAGTAGTTTTCAATACCTCACTTGATGAAGGAGATATTGTAAGGATTATTAGAAGAACAATTGATATTCTCACGCAAATACAATTTTGTAATGGATTAAGCAAAAAATTAAAAAATAACGCTAAGTTAGCCCTAAAAATGATTAATAGATTCCCAGTAGCAGAGTCAGATGAACTTATAAAGATTTCTCAAAATAATGATATTAATCCTGCAACAAAAAGAATAGATAATTATTAGTTTGTATAAGTTTTTATATCATATTATCTATTTTTATTAATTCGTTGAATTTCTCTTCCTTAAGGTAACCAAGTTTAAGGGTTGCTTGTTTTAAATTAATTGATTCTTTGAAGGCAAGATTTGCTATTTCAGCAGATTTTTCATAACCTATTTCTGGTACTAATGCAGTTACTAACATTAGAGAATTATCTAAATTAATTTTTATAGATTCAAAATTAGGCTGCATGCCAATAACTAAGTTATTATTGAAGTTTGTAATACCCTGGCTGAGTAATTTGATACTTTTTAGGATGTTAAAACCAATAAGTGGTTTATATTCATTCATTTGCAATGTGCCACTACAATTAGCAATTGAGACAGCTGATTCAAAACCCATAATTTGAGCGCAAATCATTGATAAGGCTTCACATTGTGTTGGGTTTATTTTCCCAGGCATAATAGAACTACCTGGTTCATTTTGAGGTATTAACAACTCATAAATTCCTGCTCTAGGTCCAGAGGATAATATTTTAATATCATTTGATATTTTAAATAATGAACATGCTAAGTTTTTAAGCTGACTCATTAAATTTGCTAGGAGATGATGTGAAGACATTAGTGAAAAGTGATTATCAGATTTCTTGAATTTATAATTAGTTTCTTTATTAATTATTTTTATAGCTTCTTCACTAAAGCCAGATGGGCAATTTATTCCAGTCCCTACCGCGGTACCACCAATAGGAAGCGCGTATAGTGCATCTAAACTTGAGAGAATTGATAATTTTGAATCTTCTAATTGTCTAGACCACCCTGATATCTCTTGTCCAAAGGATATCGGCACAGCATCTTGAAAGTGGGTTCTACCTATCTTAATTATTTTTTCCCATGCTTTACTTTTATTATCTAATTCCTTTTTTAAATTTTTAATTGCAGGAATCAATTGTTTATTAATTTCATCAACAACACTTATTTGAATTGCTGCTGGGAAAGTATCATTTGTTGATTGTGATTTATTAACATCATCATTTGGGTGAAGTGGATAGTGATTCCCAATTTTTGAATTTGTTTTCATTGAAGCGACATTTGATATAACTTCATTGACATTCATATTTGTTTGAGTACCACTACCTGTTTGCCAAATTTTTAAAGGGAAATGATTATCATATATACCATTTGAAATCTCGGTACAAATTTCTATTATGAGATCTTTTTTTGATTTACTTAATAGACCTAAATTAAAATTGGCAATTGATGCCGCTTTTTTTATTAAAGTTATTGCATAAACCAATTCTAAGGGAACTAATTCGTCGCCAATAGAAAAATTTTGAATTGATCGTTGTGTTTGAGCTCCCCAAAAAGCATCTTCTGGAACTTTAATTAATCCAAGGCTATCTTTTTCAAATCTAAAATTTTTTTTCATTTAGATAAAGTCCTATAAAGGAAGATAATATTTCAAAATTATATAGATTAAGTTTTTTAATTTTAAATACCTAACCTTTCCCATACTACATTTAAATTGATTAGATGAATTGAAGAATTAAAGCACTTTTTTAATTCATTTTTATCAATAATTTCCATAATCTCTTGATCATTTTCTATATTTTTTCTAAAACTACCCTCCTCATTATTCCATGCTGAATGAGCATTCTTTTGTACAAGACTATAAGCTTTTTCTCTTGAGATACCTTTTTCAACAAGTAATAGTAAGACCTTTTGGCTAAAAATAACTCCTCCATAAATATTGATATTCTTAATCATGTTTTCAGGATATACTTGCAAACTGCTAATAATATCGCTCATCTCTCTTAGCATAAAATGCAAGCAAATAGAAACATCTGGAAGCATTATCCTCTCATTTGAGCTGTGGCTAATATCACGTTCATGCCACAAAGTAACATTATCTAAAGCTGTAAAAACATAACTTTTAATTATTCTAGATAAACCGCTTACTCTTTCACTTCTAATAGGGTTTCTCTTGTGTGGCATTGCTGAACTGCCTTTCTGTCCTTTAGTAAAGCCTTCTTCAACTTCTAAGACATCTGTTCTTTGAAGATTTCTTATTTCTGTCGCAAATCTATCTAAGGATGATCCCACTAAAGCAAGAGTTTGTACATATTCTGCATGTCTATCTCTAGAGATAACCTGAGTACTTGCAGTATCAGGCTTTAATTCTAATAATTCACAGGTTAGTTCTTCTACTTGAGGATCTGTATTGGCGTAAGTTCCCATAGCCCCGCTTATTTGTCCAACAGATATAGATTCCTTGGTTGATAATAATCTATTTTTATTTCTAATAATTTCAGCTAACCAGCCTGCTAACTTAAAACCAAATGAAATTGGTTCACCATGGATGGCGTGGGATCTACCAATCATTATTGTTTCTTTATGCTTATTTGCTAATGATCTGATTTCTTCTTCTAATTTTTCAATTTCAGTAATTAGTAAATCACAGGAAGCTTTTAATTGAAGGGACAATCCTGTATCAAGAACATCGCTGCTAGTCATTCCTACATGAATAAATCTACCTGAGTCTCCTACATACTCATTTAAATTTGTCAGAAATGCTATGACATCATGTTTTACTTCTTTTTCAATTTCTTTTATTCTTGCTACATTAAATTGAGCTTTATTTTTAATTTGTGATAGGTCTTCTTTTGATATCAAGCCTAGTTTAAAATTGGCTTCACAAGCTGCTATCTCTACATCAAGCCAACTTTGGAACTTAGAATGTTCTGTCCAGATTTGACCCATCTCAGGAAGTGTGTAACGTTCAATCACTTTTTTAAAAAAAATCTATAACTAAACTTTATAACTAAATTCACATACTCGCCTAATCGGGTTAAGTTCTCCTAGATATTGGACATATTTCTTTCTTTTTGAAAAAGATAATATAATAAATAATTGTATAAAGGTATTTATTTAAGTCCTTTAAAGCATAAGATCCATTTATTAACTAAAAGCAAATTTATTTATTAGAAATTTGCACATATAAGTAAAATAATAATTATTTTAGTTTTTATTTATTATGTTTAGTCTGTATCCTTTTTTTAGATTGTTTTGATTGTAAATTATCTTGAAATAGATGAATAAAAAAATTCGTTTAGATTTATATTTACTCCAAAAGGATTTTGTTGAATCGAGACAAAAGGCTCAGAGACTTATTCTGGCAGGAAAAGTGAAAGATAAATTTGGAAAAATATTAGACAAACCAGGTCAATTAATTTTGAAGGAATCAGAAATTCAAGTATCAACTGAGCCCAAATTTGTATCAAGAGGTGGTGATAAATTATTAGAGGCTTTTGAAAAATTCCCTATTGATGTAAAAGATAGAATTTGCTTAGATGCTGGAATTTCTACAGGTGGTTTCACTGATTGCTTATTACAAAAAGGTGCAAGAATGATTTATGGAATAGATGTTGGATATGGACAAACTTCGTGGAAAATTAGGAATAATCCCAAAGTAAAACTTTTGGAAAGAACAAATATAAGATATTTATTACCTTCTAGTATTTCCCATACAGAAGATCAATTACCAAGTTTTTTTGTAGCAGATTTATCTTTTATATCACTAAAGTTAGTGCTTGAACCTATAAGGAATTTACTTAGAAATAATTCATATGAAGGGATATTTTTAATCAAGCCTCAATTTGAAGTGGGTAAAGAAAAAATTTCAAAAGGTGGTGTAGTTAAAGAAGCTTCTTATCATGTAAATACGCTTGAGTCTATAATTGAATTTGCGATTTCAAAGAATTTTCAAATTAACGGATTGATTGCATCACCTCTTGTAGGTCCTGCAGGTAATCATGAATATTTGATCTGGCTTAGTAATAAAAGATTGGTTGATTTTGCAATTAATAGGGAAAATATAGAAAAATTAGTGAAAAATACTATCTCTTAAAGAGCTGACTCATTTTTATCTCCAGTTCTTATTCTGATCACAGAATCAACTTTTGAAACAAAGATTTTACCATCACCAATCTCTCCAGTCTTTGCCGCTTCAGCTACTGCAGCTATTACGGATTCAACTTTTTCATCATCAACAACAATTTCAACTTTTAATTTTTGTAGGAATTCAACTGTAAATTCAGACCCCCTATACCTTTCAACTTGACCTTTTTGTCTCCCAAAACCCCTAACCTCGCTAACAGTCATTCCTATAATGCCTGCGTTAACTAAAGCTACTTTAACGTCCTCTAATTTAAATGGACGAATGATTGCCTCAATTTTTTTCATAATTAAGCTAATAACAACCTAATTTTAATTACTTTTTAAAAAAACATCCAAAATTGAAACTTCAGAAATTGACTCTATTTCAATTCCAGCAGATTTTGCATCTTCTATTAATTGATGAGAATCAGCTTCAGAAATTATGACTTTATTTTCTGATAAAGCTTTCCATTCATCATTCTCAAAGTGAGTTTGTAACCATAACATGCCGTGAATACTTAAGGGTACAAGTGATTTGTTGGATTTATTATCAACTTTGGAAAGACAAATGTCCATTAAAAATTTTTTAACTATATTTATTAATACTCAAACTGATAATATAAAAATGTACTTGTTGATACAAAAAAGAAATTACATATCAAATTACTAAGGTATTTCTAATATTTCTCATAAGATCATTTTTGGACGGTTCTAAATATTTTTTATATTTTAAAAATAAGTAATACAAATTCATATGGAAGATCAATCTAATATAAAAACTCAAAGCCCTTTATATGGGGAAAGAATTATCTCAGAATCAAAAATAATTTGCTTTGATAATCCAAATAGAAAAAGAATTTATGAGATTTCAATAGAATTGCCAGAATTTACATGCAAATGCCCATTTTCCGGATATCCTGATTTTGCAAAACTTAAAATTCATTATCAACCAGATAAAAAAGTATATGAATTGAAATCTCTAAAACTTTATATTAATAATTATCGAGATCAAAGAATATCCCATGAAGAAGTAGTAAATAAAATAATGGATGATTTAATAGATATTGCAAATCCTCATTGGATGCACTTGCATGCAGATTTTAATCCTAGAGGGAATGTTTCTATGAAGTTAAATCTATATGTAGGAGAAAAGAAATACTAATATTTCTTCAAAAGAGAAATAAGATTTAGAAATTCGCTCCTAAATCCTGCAAGATTTCTATTACTTAAACCACCAATATAGATTTGTTTTGATTTTTCACTTACAAAAATCCAAATTTGTTTTGTAGGTATAACGCTTAATATTGTTCCAAATATAATAAAGACGAAAGAAAAATATATAAAAGGAATTGAAGAATCATTTTTAATAATTAAGCCGCTACTTGTAATGACTTTTTCTATTTCAACATCAGAAGAATTTATTTTCACTTTTTTGTTATCTAGATATAAATCGGTTTCATTGAAATCTTGTGCGTCAAAAAATTTAATTGGTCCATTCTCATTATCTACCGTTAAAAGATAATTTTTTTTATTATTTTTCCCAAGCTCAATCAAGACGCCCCATACTTGTTCACCAATCTCTGGAACAGGTTTTAACGTTAACTGGTAAGAGATATTTTCAATTTTTAAAATAATGCTAGATATAGCCCAATCTGCTTGGTAAATAGTTAATCCTTGATATCGAACAGGTTTATTCACTTGTGCTGTTTTGATATCACTTTCGTTCGAATTAATAGATTTTAAATCTAATGTTGAAATAAATTGTTTTGGTTTGCCATCACTTTCTCTATCTATAAAAAAATTTCTCAACCTTAAATTTAATTTTCTATTTGTACTATCGTTAATTAATTCAATTTGTTCATTTGGATTTAAAAATATTTCTTGAGATTGGGTTGTAAGATTGCCATAAGCTGATCCAATTAAAAGAATTATTAAACCAATATGGACAACTATAGGGCCAATTTTTCCAATAATACCCTTTCTTGCTGAGATCCTATTTTCTTTGACTAAGAGTTGCCAACCTTTCTCTTTTAAAAATATCTCAGCTTTTGATATTACATCGACTTGATTTTTAGATTCCCAGTTGCAAGCTAACTGAAGTTTTTTAAATTTATTCTCGTTAGTATATTCTGCCCATTTAAGAGAATTTTTTAAAGAAGGTATTTGTCGTTTGAAACTGCAGCCTGCTAGAGAAATACATAACAAAACTAGTGTTGAAACGAACCATGCACTTGTATATATATGATCTAACCCTAATAGTAAAATTTTTTCTCCATCTAAAATATTTAGAAATGGTTCTACGTTATAAAATTCTAGATATTCAGAAGTATTATTTCCTTGAGGAATTAATGTTCCTAAACTACTAGAAAGAGCAATGAATATAATAATTGCTATCGCAAACTTTAAACTTGAAATGTTGATTATTAATCTATTAATTAAATACATTTAAATCCATCGAGAAATAATATTAAGAATTCCTAAAGTGAGTAATATAATTCCGCTAAAAGTTGGAATTAATTGACTGTATTTGCGAAACTGTAATAATTTTTTTAAATTTTCAGTTGTTATGCCAACAATTAATAAAGGTGTAACTTGTCCTAGTCCAAAAAAGAATAAAAATAAAATTGAAATAAGTGGGTTGTGAGCTTGAGATACCCATGCAAGGAGAGTAGCTAAAACTGGCGTAATACATGGAGATGAAGCGAGTCCAAAAGCTACTCCTGTTACAAAAGGGGATAAGAAGGAAGGTAATCTATTTTGGATAAATTCGAAATTTGGACCATTAGGTAAGCGGAACTTTACTATTCCAAGAAGATTTAAGCCCATAACAATTGCAAACAGTGAAATACTTGAAGTGAAAAAATTTGGCAATTGCCCATATATTTGACCTAAAAGACCACTAAGAGCTCCAAGAAATACCAAAGAAAGGATTATCCCACCACAGAAACTTAGAACTTTTAATTCATTTTTCCTTTTATCTGTACCACCAATGTAAGCTACTGTGATAGGTAATAATGATATAGAACAAGGACCTAAACTGGTTAAAAGACCAGCAAAAAAGATTAATAAAATAGTTAATGGCCCTGGATTATTTACTCCTTGCGCCATTAGTAAATTCCCTTTTTGGGCAAACTCAGAAATAATTAAATTTAGTGAATTAATAGTGCTTTATAATTTGCTGAAATTCTAACTAATTTATAACCTTTCGTGCACGAAGTGTACCTATAAGACCTGTTGACTCTAGTGAACACCTCAATAATAATGCTGCAATAATTGTAGATGATAAGAGAGAATTACCTCCATAACTGACAAAAGGTAAAGGTAATCCAGTGGTTGGCATAGAACCTGTCGTAACAGCGATATGCATTAATGATTGTCCTACTAGAAGAGTTCCACAACCAGTAGCAACCAATTTTGTATAATTATTTCTGCATTTTAGAGCAATTCTTAAACTTAAGTAAGAGAAGCTAGATAAGAATCCAAGTAGAAGAATAGAGCCTATCAGACCAAACTCTTCCGCAAATATGGCATAAATAAAATCTGTACTTTGTATTGGTAAATATTGTAATTTTTGAATAGACAGTCCATAACCTTGCCCTAACAGGCCACCAGATCCAATAGCAAGTAAGCTTTGTATTAATTGATATCCATTTCCCTCTGCATCGCTCCATGGATTTAAAAAAGATATCACTCTTAATCGTTGATATTCATTTTTCATGATACTTATGTATGCGCCTAAAAAACCTAAAGACGCAACTTTCCCAAGAGTTTTAAACTTTAC
>CAYSSQ010000042.1:0-8367 GCA_964433825.1 uncultured Prochlorococcus sp.
GCTGTTGTAAGCTAAATTATTTGTTTCAAAAATTATTAAAACTTATTATTAAATTATTTGCCTGCTATGGCTAAAAGAATTATTTACAACGAGCAAGCTCGAAGAGCACTTGAGCGAGGAATTGATATTCTCGCCGAATCAGTTGCTGTAACACTTGGACCAAAAGGAAGAAATGTTGTCCTAGAGAAAAAATTTGGTGCCCCACAAATTATTAATGATGGAGTAACAATTGCTAAGGAAATTGAATTAGAAGATCACATTGAAAACACAGGTGTTGCACTAATTCGACAAGCAGCTTCAAAAACAAATGATGCGGCTGGAGATGGAACCACTACTGCAACAGTTCTGGCTCATGCAATGGTGAAAGCAGGTTTAAGAAACGTTGCTGCTGGAGCCAATGCTATTACTCTCAAAAAAGGCATCGATAAAGCAACGGAATTTCTTGTGGGCAAGATCCAAGAAAATTCAAAACCAATTAGTGATAGTAATGCAATAGCTCAGTGCGGAACTATCGCGGCTGGAAATGATGATGAGGTTGGCAAAATGATTGCTAATGCTATGGATAAAGTAGGAAAGGAGGGTGTCATCTCTCTTGAAGAAGGCAAGTCCATGACTACAGAGCTAGAAGTTACAGAGGGTATGCGGTTTGATAAAGGATATATTTCACCCTATTTCGCTACTGATACTGAGAGGATGGAGGCAGTGCTTGATGAACCCTATATCCTTTTAACAGATAAGAAAATAGCTTTAGTTCAAGACCTAGTTCCTGTCCTTGAACAAATTGCAAAGACTGGCAAACCACTAGTAATCATTGCAGAAGATATTGAAAAAGAGGCTCTTGCAACATTGGTGGTAAATAGGCTTAGGGGCGTTCTTAATGTCGCGGCAGTAAAGGCCCCAGGTTTTGGTGATAGAAGAAAAGCGATGCTTGAAGATATGGCTGTTCTTACTAATGGTCAGTTGATCACTGAAGATGCAGGCTTAAAATTGGAAAATGCGTCTATTGATATGCTTGGAACAGGTCGTAGAATTACTATTAATAAGGAAACGACAACAATAGTTGCTGAAGGCAATGAACAAGCGGTAACTGCTAGATGTGACCAAATTAAGAAGCAAATGGATGAGACTGATTCATCTTACGATAAGGAAAAACTTCAAGAGCGTTTGGCAAAATTAGCAGGAGGTGTTGCGGTTATAAAAGTTGGAGCAGCAACTGAGACTGAAATGAAGGATAAGAAACTTAGATTAGAAGACGCTATCAACGCTACTAAAGCTGCAGTTGAAGAGGGAATAGTTCCTGGAGGAGGAACCACTCTTGCACATCTTGCTCCAATCTTAAAAGAGTGGGCATCTAAATCACTCTCTGGCGAAGAGTTGATAGGAGCAAATATTGTTGAAGCTGCACTAACTGCCCCTTTAATGCGTATCGCTGAGAATGCAGGAGCTAATGGAGCTGTAATAGCAGAAAATGTAAAATCTAAACCCTTTAATGATGGCTTTAATGCAGCTACTGGGGAGTATGTGGATATGTCTTCTGCTGGAATAGTTGATCCCGCAAAGGTGACTCGCTCTGGTTTACAAAATGCAGCTTCAATCGCTGGAATGGTCTTGACAACCGAATGTATTGTTGCAGACTTACCTGAAAAGAAAGATGCTGCTTCACCAGCAGGAGCTCCTGGTATGGGCGGTGACTTTGATTACTAAGAATATTAATAGTAATTAAAAAAAGAGGGGGGTTTAATCACCCTCTTTTTTATTAAATATAAAAATATTTAAAACTTATATCCAACCAGCACTAAGAATAATTGCAAGTGATAAAAAAATTATAAGAATTGTCCAAGTAGCTTTATTCAAAGATGCTTCCGCACTGCTTGCACTAGTAAACATTGAACTGCCGCTTGCAGCGATACCTCCCATACCGTCACCTTTTGGACTATGTAGTAAGACTAATAAAATTAAAAGGACTCCTGATAAGACCCATATCCACGTCAATATTTCGTTCATAATAAATTTGCTTTAACTCTATTTAAACATGTTGAACGACTTTATTATGATCTTTTAATTCAATTTCTTTAATCAGAGTTTTCCCCGTCATCTCTTTTGGAACAGGAAGGTTAAGTAACTGTAGTAAGGTTGGGGCAATATCTGAGAGTCCAGCATTTTCACGTAAATAAATATTATTTCCTTGATTTGGAATTTTTCTTTTTTCACCTTCGATGAAAATCAATGGAACTTTATTTGTGGTATGAGCAGTCCAAGCCTCTCCATCCTCCCCTTTCATCATTTCAGCATTTCCATGATCTGCAGTTATAAGAATGCTGCCTCCCATCTCTCCAGTAGCATTTACAATCTTACCAACGCATTCATCAACAGTTTCAACTGCTTTTACTGCAGCCGCCATATTTCCCGTGTGGCCAACCATATCTGGATTCGCAAAATTAATTACTACAAAAGAATACTTCCCGCTTCTTATAGCATTTGCGCAACTTATTGTTAATTCTTTAGCTGACATTTCAGGTTGCATGTCGTATGTGGCTACTCTTGGTGATGGGATCAGGTGCCTCTCTTCACCATCTGCGGGTATCTCAACGCCTCCATTAAAGAAATATGTAACATGAGGATATTTTTCTGTTTCAGCAGTTCTGTATTGTTTAAGGCCATGCTCAGAAACAATCTGCCCGATAAAATTATTTAAAGATTCAGGGGGGAAAGCAACTTTTACTGGAAGAGAAGCCTCATACTGGGTAAAGGTAACTATATTAATCTTGGGCTTATTTGGACGTTCAAATTCTTTAAAATCTTCATCTGATAGCGCTTTTACTATTTGTCTGGCTCTATCTGGACGAAAGTTAAAACTTATAAGATAGTCTCCCTCTTGTAATGTGTTATTTGATAACTTAGCAGGCTCTAAAAACTCATCCGTAATTTTTTTCTCGTAACTATTTTTTAAGTATTCTTGCGGAGTTGAATTTTCTAACTTTTTATTTGGATCGGTTAAGTTCATAAAGGCTTTTTCTGTTCTGTCCCATAACTGATTCCTATCCATGATCCAGTACCTCCCACAAATGGATGCAATCTCTCCTACCTGATACTTGGAAATACAATCTTCGATTTGTTTTAAATATTTTGGCGCACTTTGAGCAGGAGTATCTCTCCCATCAGTTATTACATGTATCGCTAGTTTTGATATCCCAGATTCAGAGGCCCATTTTATTAAACCTAATAAATGATTGATATGACTATGGACTCCGCCATCTGAGCAAAGACCTGTTATATGAAGAGTTCTTTTAGTCTTTTTTATCTCAGAAGCAACTTTCTTTAATTCTGTAACATCTTTTAGTTGATCATTATTTATAACATTTGTAATCCTTACCAATTCCTGCTGAATTATTCTCCCAGATCCTATTGTGAGATGACCAACTTCAGAATTGCCCATTTGCCCGTCAGGTAATCCTACATCTGATCCACTCGCACTGATAAGTGTATGTGGATATGCATGCCACAAAGAATCCATTACCGGTGTTTTTGCAACTTTTACTGCGTTATCTAATTCTTCTTCTCTATATCCCCAACCATCTAAGATAGCTAAAACGACAGGACTCTCAGGAGAATTTAATCTATTAAGGTTAGGTTTGTTAATATGCTTCATACTTAAGATTTCTTCTGGGTTAGTAAAAACCAATCTTTAACTTAGCTATAAAAAATGATTTAATACAATTTACAGTTAAGATAGTTAGCTTTTCCTAATTTAATAGATTATCTAAATACTATTTATTGTTACCAATTCATGTCAAATCATGAGAAAAGAATTGAAATACTTACAAAAGAGGAATTAAGAAAAATTATTTAATGATTAACTTATCAAAATGCAAAAAAAGCTAGTGATTCTAATCACTTACCAATATGGTTCATCTCATTCTTAAAATCCCCTTAAAGAAATAAAAGTAAACTAATTTAATAAGAATTAGAAGTTTATATTTTTGAAAAGGTTCAATTTAATTTTGATAAAGTATTTTTGCATAGGATAAATTTTTATTTAAGTAAAGCTACTAAAATTATTAGTTAGGTTATACACAAGTAAGTACAATTCTTGATGGAGTACTAAAAGTTAATCATTTTTTATAGATTTTATAGAATCCATAAATTCAATTCATCTTAAAATAACATTCATAATGAATATTTTTAATGTGTCCTAAATAGAATAAATCACTATATATTTAATCTTAATTTTTAGAAATTGTTCTAATTACAAAATAAAAATTGGTGAATTAAATAAAAACTGTTTTTGTAGCTGATTCAAAAAAGACTGAATTCTTCTTAAATATAATTAGACAATTGCTCCAAGCCTATATTCTCCTAACTCATTATCGGAAATATCCAAACACTTTAAGTTGAGAAAAGATTTATTATCTATCCAAAAGATGAGTTTTAAGCAGTCATTCCCTAATTTTGAGGGCTTCTCTAATCTTATAAATAAAGGATCTTTTTTCCATAATAAAACTCTTTCTTCAGATTGAATTTCAGCCAGCTTTGGAATTCCATTTTCAAAAATTACATCAAAATCATTTTTTTTCGAGGATTCTCCAATTATGACTTCAAATTTAAATTGATCTGCCCGACTTCCTTGAAGGATTAGTTCAAAAGGTTTTTCTGTAGGCCATGTTTGACCTCTGTAAAAAATTGGGTGCCAAAAATGTTTTTTCTCTCTTTTATTAAAAAGTCTCAAAAAGAGGCTTTTATTTAAAATATCTTTTATTTTCACTCCAGGAGTTAGTGATAATGCTCCTAAGGCAATTGACTCTATTGGAGGCGGATAATTAATTGCTAGTTCCGGGATTTTATAACTAATCCAGTTTCTTATTAATGGGATTTGCGTACCTCCGCCAACTAAAATAATGGAAAATAAGTCATTTATATTACAGTTTTTCCCTCTGGCCTCATTTACTAATCTTTTTAAAAGTGAATTTAAAAGATCTATTAGTTTATTAGATATCAAAATCTCTTCAAGAATCTTTTTACTTATATTGAACTCCTTTTTTTTATCATTCTCAATAAAAAATGAGAGGGAGTATTGTTTTTCCTCATTGATATCTTTATCACTAAGTTTACATTTTATTTTTTCTGCAATTTTGAAATTCCTTTCATCTTCATTATCAGGTAAAAAGTAATCTACAATCCAACGATCAATATCCTTCCCGCCAATCATACAAGCGGATTTACTAATTATTTCTGCACATCTTAATTTCTGTTTTGAAATTTTGCTTACATCTGCGTTATTAAACTTTAAAAGTTCCGCAATAGGAGCTGATTTACCTTCTCCTCCTTCCAGTCTAACTACATTAAAATCTATAGTACTTCCTCCAATATCAAGAACCATTATTTTTGAACCAAATGGTACTTTCATCCCAATAGCTGCGGCTGTAGGTTCATCAACTAAAGCAATTTCTTTAACTGAAAATCCATTGCAAACTTCTACTAGCCATTTCCTATAATTTTTATAAGTATCAATTGGAGCTGTTAAAACTAGTCTTTGGATAATAAATTTATTTGGAATGCTTTCCCATAAAATTTTTATAAATTTTTCACCAGACTTTTCAGCTGTTAATTTCCCTTCTTTAAATTTTTCAAAGGGGTTACCAATTAATCTCTTGAAATTTGAATAAAAATTCTCATTACTAGAAGTCTCCTCAAGCTTTTTTATTGCCTCCATACCTATAAATGAATTAGTGGTATCATTTTCATACCAAATTGCTGTTGGTATTATTCCTGCACATCTAGTTATATTTGGTATTTCTATAAGAATAGGACTAATACTTTTTTCATCTTGAAAAGCTATTACAGTATTTGTATTTCCTAAATCTATCGAGAGAGTTCCTTTTAATTCGTCTGACATAAGAAATTTCTTTAATAAAAAAGCTTCTGTTTATTAATAATTGTTAGAAATTACTTGGTTTGTTATCAAGATTTTATTGTATAATTAGTTAAAAAACTTATGAACATATCAAATAATAAAGGAATTGATTCAAATGATCTTGCAAAAAGAGGTGAAAGTTTAATTAGAAAATCTACTAATAGATATTTAACAACAGTGAAGATTGCATTTAGAGCAAAGCAAAGAAGATTTGATGATTTTGATGGTTTATTAGACGAATCAACTATAAAACCTGTACAGAGATCAATTATCGAACTTAGTGATGAGCAGGATCAACCAGATTTACTACCCGGTTAGTGATATTAAGAGAAGAAAAGGATTGGAGGTTAATAAAAAATTTAGATAGAGGAAAATATTGCTTTTTAATAGGGGTTAATAATTGGTCCATTGAATTAAGTAAGAATGAATTTGATTCTCTGTCTAAATTATTAATAAAAATTGAAAAACAATTTAATTCTATAAAAGGAGAATTATTAGAAGAAGAATTAATTAATTTTGAAATTGAAAAGTCACCTTGGTTTATAGGGCTTGAAGGAAATAAAAAACAATGGAACTTATCAATTATTTTTGAAACTACAGATAACACAAGATCCTTTGAGATGTATTGGCCTATACCAATTGCACAAACTTTATCTATTGAAATAATTAAGATGTGGGAATCAATGTATTAAACAATTAATTAAATTGGAAATTTTGTGATTATATTCCCCCTTTTTTTTTTTTGAATTCACATTTTTTCCACAGCTAATTTTTATAAATTCTTTATTTTAAAATAGTCCTGTGGAAAATTAATTATGATTTAAAGAAATTCTATTTTTCATAAATTTTTGTAAAGATAACCTTAGTAATTCTTGAAGTACTTATAAATAAAGAGTTCTTAATTTAATACAAGTGAGACGAAGTCAGTAAATTAAAAATTGACTAATTTATAGTTTTGATGAAAACTGATATTTAGAAATTAATCAAAGAACTATTTATCAATTATGACCGAACTAAATTGCGAAGTCGAAAAAAATTTCAATGATAACAATGATGAAATAATTAGCTTTAAATGTGATCTTCATGAAAATCTCCAACAAGCAATGCAGGATTTTATTGATGAACATCCAAATTGGGACCAATACAGGATAATTCAAGCAGCTATTGCTGGTTTCCTTATGCAAAAAGGTTTTGATAATAGAGATTTAACGAGGTTATATGTGGGTAATATGTTTTCAATTAATTTTGATACAAGTATTTAATATGCTTAAATAGAAATCTTTAACAAAAGTTTTTCAGCAATATTTTTTTTCACAGGAATAATAGATAATCTATTACCTCTTTTAACTACTAATAACTCTTCTTCATTAAACATCAATTTCAATTCTGGTAAGCTAATTGTTTTTTTAGATTTAAATATGAGTTTAACCTCTACACAATCCCATCGAGGACTTATTGTATTTGACTTGGGATCATAATATTTTGACGATTTATCAAATTGTGTAGGATCTACAATATTTTTCTTAGTGACTTCCATTAATCCAACAATACATGGGGGTTTGCAATTTGAATGGTAGAAAAATACTTTATCTCCAATATTCATCTCCCTCATGAAATTTCTTGCCTGATAATTCCTAATCCCATCCCATAAAGTAGTACAATCCTTCTCGAGATCGTCAATACTATAAGCATCAGGCTCACTTTTCATTAGCCAGTAGTTTATTTCACTCATATCAGGGGATTATAAGAATATTGCAAAATTTGGATAAGATGTTGATGGAATAGTTTCGGCATCAGCTTCTTAAATTATTATCCATCAAATTATCTATTTAGGAAAGGAAAGGTTGATATGGAGATAATCTCTCATAAGATTCCAGAAACAGTCAACATTTGTTTGATTATAAATATGACTACTATCGCTATTAAGACTCGGCTAAATATATAGATCATTTTTTTTAAACTTTTTCAATCTAGAATAAGCTCATTTGATTAGTTCGTTTTTTATTTACTTCTTCGGATATCCATCCTTCGGCTGACCAGCCCATCATAATTGGTAATAAACCTTTTAATTCATCAGAATCTTTTATCTGTTCAGTCCATTGTTCTTCATATCCATTTGGTACGACAACAGGCATACGGTTATGTATAGGTTTGATTAGAGAATTAGGTTTGGTTGTTAAAACACAGCAACTCTCTATTTCAGCTCCATCAGGCGAAGTCCATTTGCTCCAAATACCTCCCAACCAAAAAGTTTCGTAATTCCTTTTACGTATTCTGAATTTCTTCTCGAAAAAACCACTTGCCGGTATTAAGCATCTTTTGTGTTTCCAACTCCCACTGAATAAATTTTTTTCTTCTACTGTTTCTGATCTTGCATTAAATGGTCTTGGCCTTTCTCTATCATATGGGTCTTTAGCCCAAGGTGAAATAAAGCCCCAAGACATAAAGGTAGTTTT